>JANOWZ010000475.1:0-15753 GCA_031418155.1 Deinococcales bacterium | reverse complement strand
GAGTACCTGATCGCCCGTCCGAGCGAAGCCAATGGCACGCTGTTCGTGTTCTATCCGGGAGGTTACGTGCCACCTCGGGCCTACGAATTTTGGGCTCGAGCATTGGCGGCCAACGGTGTGACCGTGGCCATCCCGATCATGCCGCTGGACTTGGCGATCCTCGGGATTTATCGCGCCTCGGCGGTGCGCGATGCGCTTCTTGCCAAAGGTTGGCGGGCGAAGCGTCTGGTTGTGGGCGGTCACAGTTTGGGCGGCGCGATGGCGGGTTGGTATTCGGCGTGGTTGCCAGTCGATGGCCTGGTCTTCATGGCGGCGTACCCACCGTGGAGCATTGCCGAAAAGAAGTTTCCTGTCCTATCGATTGCCGCCGAGCATGACGGTCTGGCCACGCTCGAGAAGGTCCGGACCAGCCTGCCGAATTTGCCCGCGAATGCCCAACTCGAGGTGATTCCCGGCGGCGTGCACGCCTTTTTTGGGCGTTACGGTCCTCAGGCGGGCGATGGTCAACCGACCACAAGCCGCGATGAGTTCGAGCGGCGGGTGCTCGAGAAGTTGCTGGCGTTCTTTGCGCAAATTCAGAAGTAGGCAGACAACAGGGTGGAGCAAGCACAATGCTTGCTCCACCCTGGTTTGGAAATCATCTCTGAATGGGGCTGTGATTAGAAGGCGAAACGCAGTCCAGCCCGCAGGTTCACACCAAATTGGTTGGTTGCGGCACCGAAGGTGTAGCGCGGGTTGGCTTCAACAAACAGGCCAAGGTTTGGCGTGAAGTTCAGGCCCAGTCCGGCGGCTCCACCGACGAAGGCGCTGTTTGGCGAACCGAACACACCGCCGCCACCGATCCCGATGTACGGGTCAAAAAATCCGTCTGGGTTCAACTCGAACATCACGTTGGGTTCAACTGCCAGGAACCTTGTGGCCAGGTTGTAGTCGGCGGCGACCCGGAAACCGAACGGTCCAATCAGGCGCTTGAAGCCGACCACACCGCTGATGCCGAGGCTACCGCCGGATGGAACAACACCGAAGTTCGCGCCCGCACCGACGTACAGGTTGGGTTTGCGTGGTGCTGGCGTTTCCACAACGGGCGGTGTCACGTCTGGCGTGGTCACAACTGGTTCAGGCGTGGTGACGGTCGGCGTGGTGACGGTCGGTGTGGTCACGACGGGTTCGACCGGCTTGGCGGCCTTCAGGGTTCCAACCTCGCTCGAAAGTGCCGTGACTTGACCCTCAAGTTTGGTCACACGGTCTTCAAGTGCGGTGACTTTCGCAACGTCTGCCCCGGCAACCGGTGCGGGTTGATCGGCCACTTTCTTCTCGAGCGCAGCCAGTTTTTCCTCGAGCGCGGTGACTTTCGCGGCATCTGCGCCAGCGACCGGTGCGGGCGCTTCTGGTGCGGGTGCGGCCTCGAGTTCGGCAATGCGGTCCTCGAGTGCTTTGACATCATCTGGGCTGACACCAGCTTCTGGTGCTGCTGCGGGTTCGGCAGCTTTGTCCTCAAGGGCTTGGAGTCGGTCCTCGAGAGCGGTCGTGTCCGGTGCGGCGGGTTCTGGGGCGGGTTCGGCGGCTTTGTCCTCAAGGGCTTGCAGTCGGGCCTCGAGATCACTTGTGTCCGGTGCGGCGGCGGGTTCCCCTGGGGTTGCGGCCTCAAGCGCATCAATCCGGGCCGATTGGTCTTGCGCGGCAGCATCTGCCTCGTCGAGTTTGGCTTTGATGTCCTCGAGTTCTGTTTGCACATCACCCATGCCTGCGGTCATGGCGGCTTGGCCTTCGGCGCTCATGTTGCCCATCGCGCCCGACTTTTGCAGGCGGTAAAAGATCATCGCCGCCTCGTAACGGGTCAGGGTTTTGTTGCCTTTGAAGGTTTGGTCTGGGTAGCCTTGAACCAGTCCGGCTTTGCTGGCGTAATCGACGGCCTCTTGCGCCCAGTGTCCAGCGGGAACGTCCGTGAAACTCGATTGCACCAGTCCGAAGGCTGCTGCGCCCGTGAGCGATAGAACACCAAACGCGATCAATATCTGTTTTCGCACAAAAAACCTCCTTGAGTTGTTTATCAACCTCTCTTTGACCCTATTCGGCGTGAATGAGTTGATTCTGAATTTCTGTTGTTCAGCGATGAAACAACTTCTTCATGATTGAAAAATAATTTTGCCATGAGGCGCATGGGTTTAAAACGAAGAAAATTTGAATTTCACATTGAGATTCGACAAAAAATTCGAGAACTTGTTGTTGATCTAAAACTCAAATCAAACACTGTATTTTCTGTACTCATTACAAAATCATCAGGGTCAAATCATTGGATTTACAAAAGACGCTACCGAGCCGTCTGTTCCGTGTGATAAACCAGGATCGAGTTTGGCGGTCCCTCCATCATTCGTCACTGTGCTTGAACCCATCCGTGGACTATGCTCGAGGCGTGAACGAACCTGTCGTTATCCTGTTTGATGGTGTCTGCAACCTTTGCAATGGCGTGGTGCAATTTGTAATTGTCAGGGACCCGCAGGCACGGTTCAAATTTGCCTCGCAACAATCCGAGGCGGGACGTGAGATCATGCGCCAATACAAGCTGCCAGAGATGACTTCAGTCGTGCTGATCCGCAACGGGCGAGCGCTCCTGAAATCCGATGCGGTGCTCGAGATCGCGCGATTGCTGCCCGCACCGTGGTCGTGGGCGGTCGCCTTCAAGATCGTGCCTCGGGTCTTGCGAGATTTTGTCTACGATCTCGTGGCCCGTTCGCGCTACTCGATTTTTGGCAAACGCGAGGCGTGCTGGCTGCCGACCCCGGAATTGCGCACCCGTTTCTTGGACATATGAACGCACTCGAGAACCTGCCGACGTTCTTGCGCCAATCCGATCATCACAAGATTTTCTTTCGCCCATCAAAACCATGCGATGAGGCGATCATGGTCGAGCCGTCGTTCCGGCGAGCAGCCCGAGTCGAGCCGTCGTTCCGGCGAGCAGCCGGGACAGAAATTGAGATTTTCGGCCCAACTTCCGGCGTAATTGGCGAGGCGAGTCTCGAGCGGCTTTGGATGCAGTTCTCGGCTGCCGAATGAATGGGCCGGGATGAATGGGCTTGCCCCGATCCGCAGCGGTCGCCCGTGGGCGATGGCGATGCGTTGGGACGACTTGGCTTTTCTGCACTGGCCAGTGCCGGTGGCAACCCTCGAGCGTTTCATTCCGCCGGATTTGCAACTTGAGACCTTCGATGGTCACGCCTGGATCGGAATTGTGCCGTTTCGCATGATGGCGGTTCATGCCCGAGGGTTGCCAGAAATTCCTGGCACGAACGAATTCCTCGAGTTGAACGTGCGAACCTATGTCACGAACGGCACGCGACCGGGCGTTTGGTTTTTCAGTTTGGATTGCGCCAATCCGCTCGCGGTGCGTGGCGCTCGGGTTGGGTTTTCGCTGCCGTACTTTGATGCGCAGATGCAATCGCTCGAGGCAGGGTCAGATTCAAGCTTTGGTTACTCGAGCAGGCGCACGCACCGGGGCGCACCCGCCGCGACATTCCGCACCACATACGGACCAACCGGGGAAATCATCCCATCGATACTGGGATCGCTCGAGCATTGGTTGACCGAACGCTACTGCCTTTACGCGCAACGCCCAGGTGGTCAGGTGATTCGTGGCGAAATCCTGCATCAACCCTGGCCATTGCAAGCCTGCACTGTCGAAATCCTCGAGAATACGCTCTGCGATTCTCTTGGGCTGAGCCTGCCACATCAACCAATGCTCGCGCATTTCGCCAAACGGCTCGAGGTGCAGGCCTGGTTGCCGGTAAACATATGATGACCGGTGACTCAAGACCCGTGACTGCGCTTCACGATTCACGTTCGGCAATTTCCTGTCCGCGCACCAAACCTCGAGCCTCCGCCTCGGTGACGCGCTCACCGATTCCGGGCAGGTAGAGTTCCTCGTAGACCGCCTTGATGATGACCAGAAATGGCACAGCCAGAAATGCACCGAGCACACCAAACAAACCCGAGAAGATCAGCACGCCGACCAACAACGAGGCCGGATGCAGACTGACCCGGCTCGAGAGCAGTACCGGCGAGAGCACGTTGGCGATCAATTGCTGCACCCCAAAGACGATGATGCCAACGATCAACGCATCAATTGGGCGTGGCGACAGGCTTGAGAGGACCGGGGGGATCAGGCCGAAAAAGCCGCCGATCACCGGGATGACATTGGTGATGCCTGCGATCACCGAGAACAAGAAAATATTCTCGACATGAACGCCCGCAAGTGACGCGATCCACAGTCCGATCCCGACCAGGATGCTCAACACGAACGAGGTCAGGAGGGTGGCGACCAACCAGCCGCCGAGTTGCGCCCCGATGCGAATCATCGCCCTCGAGACATCATCACGAAGTTTGGGTGGCACCGCCGAGATCGCGCCGCGAAGCAACGGTTCGGGTTGGACCAAGACCGTGAAACCGACGATCAGCAGCAACGCGCCGTTCAGAATCCCGCCGAGCAAGCCGGTCGTGGCCCCAACCGCGCCGAGCAGTGTTGAGGGCACGCTCGAGAGCAGGCCGCGCAATTGGCCGGTCAAATCGGTGCTGGAGAGGCTTTCCGAGGCACTTTTCAGGACCGGGTACTGCTGCGATGCCTCCGCCAACCATGCTTGGACCTGCGCAACAATCGCGGGCACACTGGCGATCAGGCTCGAAACTTGATCGATCACGGCGGGCACGAGCAGCCACAAGAGCAACCCGAAACCGCCGACGACAAAGAACAAAATCAGCCCTGCGGCGATGGCTCGAGGCAGGCGCAGCATCCGGTGTGCCCAGATCACGGCTGGGTTGAGGCTGGCGGCAATGATCACGGCCAGCAGCACCAACAAGAGCGTGTTGGAAAGTTGCACCACAGCGCCCCAAACCACGACCGCGCCCAACCCGATCAGCACGGCGGGCAGCAGGTTGACGACTCGGGTTGGGCGGGATTCCACGCCCGATCTTACCGTTCGCGGCGGTGGCCTGGTTCGAGCGTCACACACTTGACTTGACTCGAGGCATTTTGTGACGTTCGTGTCACGATCTTGTGACGGGACTTGGGTACATTCATCACATCAGAGGCTCTACCAAAGCATGGGATCAAGGCATGGTCGCGCCCAAGGAGATCAAGATGAAACGAATCAACTACATGAAACGCGCCACGCAACGCTTCCTGTCCGGCACAAAGTTCCGCTCGCCCGTCGAGGCGGTCGAGGCCGGTGAGCGGTCCCTGACCGACTGGGCCGAGATGCTCGCCGAGGAACGCGAGTTTGAGACCGAAGCGAACCGCGATGCCAGCAAACGCGCCCGCACCGGCATGATTGCCGCAGGCTGAACAAACTCGAGTCAAAAAACCAAGCTGGATGTCCCATCACACGCGAGGTGGTTGCTTCAATCCCCTCGTGCGTGCTGGGACATCAACGCCTCGAGCCTCACCTTGACGCGCTCCTCCCAGCCTTCACCAGTCGCACGATAGAATCCAGTCTGCTCGAGTTCTGCTGGCAGGTACGACTGCCGGAACGAACCCGCCGGATCATCAAAATAGTACGCATAACCGCGACCGTAGCCGAGGCTTTTCATGTATGCCGTCGGCGCGTTGCGCAAATGCAACGGCACGGCGGGCGAACCCGCTTTGGCCGCCTCGAGCGCCGCGCCCCAAGCGCTGTAGACCGAATTCGATTTCGGCGCGAGCGCCAAATAGACAACCACCTGCGCCAAACACAACTCTCCCTCCGGACTGCCGAGCATTGATACCGCCTGGAATGCCGCGACCGCCATCTCGAGCGCCCGCGGTTCGCCCAGACCGATGTCCTCGCTCGCCATGCGCACCACGCGACGGGCGATGTACTCGAGGTCCGCGCCGCCCGCGACCATCCGCGCCAACCAGTAGAGCGCCGCGTCCGGGTGGGAACCGCGCACGCTTTTGTGCAAGGCCGAGATCAGCGTGTAAAACTCCTCGCCGCCCTTGTCCATTGCGGGCACTTGCGCCCCCAACGCCTCGCGCACCGTGGCGACATCGATCCGTCCGGGCGTGAGGTTCGCCGCGACCTCGAGCGCCCCGAGCGCCCGTCGTACATCGCCATCGACCGCCACGGACAGGGCCTCGAGCGCATCCGCGTCCGCCTCGACTCCGGGCAGGCCACGCGGATCGGTCAGGGCCAACTCGAGCAGGCCACGGATTTCCCGGCTGCCAATCGGTTCGAGCTTGAAGATCCTGGCCCTCGAGCGCAGGGCCGGGTTGACCTCGAAGCTGGGGTTCTCGGTGGTTGCGCCAATCAATATCAGCAATCCCGCCTCGACGTGCGGCAGCAGAGCGTCTTGCTGCGCCTTGTTGAAGCGGTGAATCTCGTCCAAAAATAAAACCGTCTTGCGTCCGTAATCGCGGTTCTTGCGGGCCACCTCGACCACATCGCGCACGTCTTTGACACCAGCCAGCACCGCCGAAAGCGCAAAGAACTCCGCGTTCGCCACGCTCGAGGCCAAACGTGCAATCGTGGTTTTGCCGGTTCCGGGTGGTCCCCACAAAATCAGGCTCGAGATGCGCCCGCTTTCCAACATGCGGCGCAGGGGTTTGCCGGGGCCAACCAAATGCGTTTGACCGATCACTTCATCCAGGTTTCGGGGCCGCATTCGTTCGGGCAGCGGCGCGTTCGGGGCGAATAATGTCACCCGCCAAGTCTACCGTGAGCCACGAAATCCCGGTACGCTAACCGCATGGATTTCAGGATCAACGCCGCGCAATTGAGCGCCGAACTCGAGCAGCTTTCACTTTTTTCGGAGGCGGCAAAACCGGCTGTGACCCGCGTTTTATACAGCCCGCAAGACCAACAGGCCCGTGCTTGGTTGAAAGGCTTGACACTCGAGGCTGGCCTGCTCTGGCGCGAGGATGCACTGGGCAACAGCTTCATTCGACTTGAGGGCAACGATCCAAGTTTGGCGGCGGTCGGCACAGGATCGCACATCGACGCAATTCCGTTCTCGGGCATGTTTGATGGGACCGTCGGTGTGCTCGGCGGGCTCGAGGTGTTGCGGGCCATTCAAAGCGCCGGAATCCAACCTAGACGGGCGCTCGAGGTGGTCCTGTTCACCGCCGAGGAACCGACACGGTTCGGTTTGGGTTGCCTGGGATCTCGGGCGATGGCGGGCACGATTTCGGTTCAGGAGATGCGAGCCTTGCGCGATCCGGACGGCACCGACCTCGAGACGCTGCGGGCTCAAGCTGGCTTCACCGGCCCGCTCGAAAGCGTGAGGCTCGAGCAGGGACATTACTCGGCGTTCATCGAATTGCACATCGAACAAGGACCGCTGCTCGAGCAGGAAAACATCCCGATTGGCCTTGTGACCGCGATTGCCGCGCCAGCCAGTTTCTTTGTGCACCTTGAGGGCGAAGGCGGTCACGCGGGCGCACGGCTGATGCCAGGACGACGCGACGCACTGCTCGCCGCCAGCGAAATCACGCTCGAGGTTGAACGCGCAGCACTTGCGGCTGGAGCCATTGACGCGGTGGGTACGACCGGCATTTGCGAGGTGCATCCGGGTGCGATCAACAGCATTCCCAGCCGGGTCAGATTGGGCATTGACATGCGCGACATCGATGGGGCACGACGCGATCAGACCGTGAATCGGGTGCTCGAGGCGATCAAGGAGATTTCGGCGCGTCGCAACGTCAATGCGCGGGTCGAAATGCTGAACGCCGATCCACCCGCAAGCTCGAGCCAAGATGTGCTCGAGGCGGCCCGCACCGCCTGCAAAGACATGAACCTGAAGCCCAAAGAGATGGTCTCGAGGGCGTACCATGACACGCTGTTCATGGCGCGGCTCTGCCCGATCAGCATGATTTTCATTCCGTGCAGGGATGGCGTTTCGCATCGACCAGATGAATTCTCGAGCCAAGACGACATCGCTCGAGGGGTTGAAGTGCTCGCCCGCACGATGCTGCAATTGGCGGGTTGAGAACAGAACGTTGAATCTCAGCGGTCACTTTTTGCGGTTAAACTCGAGGCATGAAACTGACCAGCGTCAACCTCGGGGCAGGACAATTGATTGCGGTCGGTGAGCGCAAGATTCGCACCGGCATTCACAAGCAACCGACGCTCGAGATGGTGCAGATTGGCAGACTCGGCTTGAATGGCGATGAGGTCAGCGACGAGATCAACCACGGCGGACCGGATCAGGCGGTCTATGTCTACGGTCTGCCCGATTACGATTACTGGAGCGAACAACTCGGCACGGCGCTCGAACCCGCTACCTTTGGCGAGAACCTGACCATCTCGGGCCTCGAGAGTGCAAATTTGCGGATCGGTGATCGCCTGCGTGTCGGTGCTGTTCTGCTCGAGGTGACCGCCTCGAGAATTCCTTGTCACGTGCTGGCGGCCCGCATGAACGATTTGAGCTTCGTTAAAAAATTTCGTGCCGCACAGCGACCCGGCGCGTACTGCCGAGTGATCGAAACCGCTGCGGTTCAAGCTGATGATGCCGTCACACTCGAGCCTCACGTGGGCGAGACAGTCTCCTTGCTCGAGGATTTCAACTTGTACTACGACGCGAACGCCTCACGTGCCAGCATTGAACGGGCTTTGAACGCCCCGATTGCGATTCGTACTCGAGCCGAACTGACCCAAAAACTCGCCAAACTTTCTTGAGGCTCGAGGATTATTTTTCCGCCTCGGTGATCCCCGGCAAAACGTGTTCCTGAAAAAACGTGCGCAGTTTTTCTGACGGTTCGATCCCGAGTTCTTCGCGCAGAATTTCCACGCAGCTTTGAAACTGGCCAATCGCCAAATGCCGATAGCCTTGTCGCAGGTAACAGCGCATCAGGTGCGCCTCCTCGTTGCAGGCATCTTTGGATAAGGTTTTTTGACAGATCGAGACGAGGGCCGCGAACTGTTCACGGATGAGGTAATGGCGGCCCAAACGGTTGGCGACATCCAGGAACGAATCGCGCAGTTGATCGCGTTGCAATTGCGACCAGGTGCTGTGACCGTCGTCCTCCAAGAAATGTCCCTGATACAACGCATCGGCGATGCCGAACGCCTGAATGGCCCCCTCGATCGAACCCATTTTTTCCAAGCGACGGCCCTCTTCGGCGTGGCGTTCAAACTCGAGGAAATCGAACCAGATCGGCAGGTCCGGATTCAGCGAGTAGCGTTCGTTCTGAAAGCAGATCAGTTGCAATTCTGGGCAGGATTGTTTCAGGGTTTGCCGCAAGGAGTACACGGCCTGATGCAGGTTGCGTCGCGCCGCGTCCGGGTCGGCATCGGGCCAGAGCACATCCATCAATTGCTCTTTCGGCACGGGTTGATCGTGGCGTGCGATCAAGTATTTGAGGATCATCAAGCCTTTCTGGCCGTTCCAACCGCCCACGGGTTGTTCGTTGTGGAACAGGCGAAACGGTCCCAGGCAAGTCACCGAAAAGATGGTCTGCACAGGTTGCACCTTGCTTGGCTCGGGAGGACGCTCGAGGTTGCCGCCATACGCCAGCCGATGCAGTTGTCGTCGGAACGACGGGTCTTCGGTCACATCGGCCCGAGGTTCTATTGCGGGCTCGAGCGCTGATGCGAGCAAGGGCTGAATCTCGGTGGAGGGCTCCAAGTCAAATTCGAGGATTGGAAACGTGATCTCGAGCAACGGGTCTTGATCTTCGCCCGAGGAGAGCATTTCGTTGGACACGAGCAAGTGCACAATCGCCCGCAACTGCTCACCGAGCGAGTGCAAGTGCCCGTTGATTTCGACGCACGCCTGCTGGCGCAAATGCGCCTCGAGTTGCAGGTGCTCGCAGGCGAGGCTCAGGCTGGCGGCGCTTTGCGTGACGCGCTGCAAAGGATTTTCGTTCGGGATTTGCCGCTGCAATTGTTGCAACACCCGAGCAAGTTGCGCGTACTCGCCAGTGACCAGCCACGGCTCGAGCATTCCCCAATAGATCGGGTGCGTGTTCGTTTTCGTTCGGTCTGGATGGATGGCAAGGTTCATGATCTGCTCCCGTGCTGAAATTCTCGAGATCACCGAGAAGATGATTTTTGCGCAGCCGTGA
Source organism: Deinococcales bacterium (assembly GCA_031418155.1). Lineage (GTDB taxonomy): Bacteria > Deinococcota > Deinococci > Deinococcales > JAAFIG01 > JANOWZ01. Next base: position 5,723 of record JANOWZ010000475.1, on the reverse strand, counting down.
ATGTCGCGGCTGAAGAATGTGCGGGATGATGTTGGTTCGTGCGGGCCATCTCAGGTGCGCGTGGCGCAATGTGAGTTCTGATTTTGACCTGAGACACATTGGTCCCAGGCCCCCGGACCCAAACTATACACAGTTATTCTTGAAATGTACTGAATTGCCAATGAACCTCGCGCATCAGGCTTAAAATAGATTTTTATTTTGACGCGACATGGAAAAATTCACCAGCATCGAACCCGAATCGCACATCGTTTGGCATGACATTCATTCGACCACGAGACATGCAACAACCAGCGTCGATGCCGACCCGAGACATGACGCTGTTCACCGTTCGATTCAATATTGAACGCGACTCGAGCGGGATTTGTTCAAGCGGTTTGAATCAAAAAACGCCCACCTCCAGACGCTTGTCTCGAGAACATCCGATGCGCCTCGAACTCGAATCTCAGGCCAGCGTTCGCCGTGGCGCTTTCGCCGCAACCGTGAACCTCGGACCGTGATGAAAGGCCACCACATCCGCCGGTGGCAACAGGCTCGCCTGAATGTGCAAATCGTAATCGCCAGTCTCGGGCAACGCCAACGAAACAGTCACCTTGGCCGAACCGTGCTCGAAGTTCGCCCAAGCGGAACCCAGCAGCAACGCCTGCTGATCCAAAACCTTGACCCCGTACAACTCCAGGCGAAACCGTGCCGAATGCCATTTGCCAGCGCACTGCAACTCGAGTTCGGCCCGCAATTCACCCCAGAAGGGTTGTTGCAACCGCACCTCAAGAATCTCGAGCGGTGCGAGTTCGGTCGGTTCTGCAACCGGAACGCACAAGGCTTCGGGCAGGTTGGCGCGTTCCCGCATCCATTGCAACCAGTCCGTGTTGGTCGAATCAAAAACCTGCTCTTCGTCCGTTTCGGCGTGATAGACACGGGTTTCCCAGTGGGTCTTGTCGCGTCGCTGACGCACATCAAAGAAGACCGTGAATTCCGCATGGTGCGCTTGACTGAGGGTTTTCTGACTGCTCGATTTCGAGTCGCTGGGCTTTTTGGTTTTCGGACTTGAGCGGGCCAGGTGCGTGGTTGAGAGTTGATTTTTCACGTCTCATCCTTTCAATTCACTTTGGTCAATTCACTTTGGTCAATTCGGTTTGGGCTCGAGGCGGTAATCGGCCCGCACGAAGCTGACCGGAATGCCATCGACCTCTTTGGGAAAATCGCTTTCATGGACGTTGCCGCGCACGTGAATGCGCAAACTCGGAAGCGAAGATTTCCTCTCGAGCCCTGAATGTGTTGCGGCGGTCTCGAGTGACAGGCCGTAATCGATCAAACTCACCCCTGGATGCGTCAAGTATTTGCGGCTGAGTTGATCGAGTGCCGCATCGATTTGTGCCTGCGAAGGTTTGGTCATCTCGAGTCTCCTCTCGGGTGCTTTTACCGGATGGCGATATCCACCCCGAGCGTGTCCAACACCAACGGCATGCTGATCGCCAAGGCATACTCGCGGTCTGGATCGGTGTCGCCCGCGAAATGCAAACCGACCGCTTTGCGTGAATTCTGCTCGAGCCACCACGACCCGGAATCTCCACCCTCGCTGACTGTTTGATTTTCTTCGCCACCCGGCGGAACGATATGAACCACGCCACGAATCACCTGCTCGTACCCGCCGTAATTCATCAACTGCCGTCCGTTCGTGCCCGAGACCATGCCGGTCGTGACACCGGTGCGCACACCGGATTTGATCACCGCCATGCCCAATTCTGCCGATCCCGAACCCGTGACCGGACCGAGCCCAAGCTGGTTGTTCTCGAGCCTGCGCGAACCGGTCAGGGTCGCCACCGCCGCGTCCACATACTGACCCAACCCGTCACGGGTCAAACGCGCCACGAGGTTGTTCGGATCGCCTCGAGATGGCTGATAAACTGCTGTGCCAGGGGTTGCCGCCCAACTTGCCACCAGCACGTGCCAGTTGCTCAAGATCATCTCGGCACGAGTCTGCCGGTCGATCACCTTGCCGCCGAGCGTGCCATGACTTGAAAGAAACGCCCCTGCGATGCTGATGCCGCCCTCCATCGGCGAATGCGCATTGTTTCGGTCATGGCCGAAAACTGGACCCGGCGTTGGGATGCTCGGCGGGAACCACAACCAGTTGTGCGTCTTGTAATTGGCCCGTGGCACATCGACCGGAAAGCCGATGGCGCGTTCACTGACCAGGCGTTGCGGTGCGAAAGACTCGAGGTTGGCGACAGTATTTTCGCTGTACTTTTGGCGAACGTGAACCCGCACGCGAAGATCGCCGACATCGACGCGCCCACCCTGCGAATCTCGAATGCGCCAACCCAAATCCACCAACGAAACGTTCGGATCGCGCAGGTGCAAATTCACCGCCCGATTGAGCGCCTCGAGCGCCACCGTTCGCGTTCTGGCATCGATGTTCATGTGGTTCCCTCCCAAAAGATGCGGCGGTCTCGTCCGCCGAACAGCAGGTGAACGAGACCGAGCATGATTCCAACCTCGAGCCGAGTTCAGGTGCTCTGCACCAGAAAGCGCACGGGAATCTCGTACTGAAATCCTGGCGCAATACCGGGCGTGATGCCAGGAATCGCCAGTTCGCCGTCGGGATCAAAATTCCAGGTCGCAAACGACGTGAAAACCGGATTGCCTTTGACCTGTGCCGTCAGGTTAAGTTCGTAAATGTTCGGATGACCGCCAGGATCTTTGGTGAACGTGCCCGCCGGAATGAAGATCGGAATGACATCCAAGAATCCCGCCCCGAAGGTCAAGCTGCCCGAGGACAAGGTTGGACCGGCAACGACTTTCGAAACGTTGACCGTCTCGGCCCAGAAATCGACCGTCAGGCCCGCCATCAAAAGGTTGATGTTGACCGGTCCCGCCGGGTTGCGCCAAAAGGCGGCCAGCATGAACCCGCCGACATCTGGGTTGTAAATCTTGCTCGGTTTGAACATCGGACCGAACGGTTGAAACGGTCCGGCCAAGAGCACGTTCCAGGTTTGATAACCCGTGCCAATCGCCAGGATTGGTCCAGCCGCCTCGAGGTTCGCCTCGGCTTCCTTGGCGGCCCTGCGGATCGCTTCGGTGGTTTTGACCTCGATCTTCTTTTTCCAGGCGGCGGCCAAAGCGCTGGCGGTTTCCTCCATGCTTGCGCCGCGTTCACCAACCTCCATTGCGGTGGTTTGCACCGATGCCGATCCGACCACACCCGAGTAGTACGTTTCTGTTTGACCGTTGCCATTGGTTCGTGCCGTTCCCATGTCTGCCTCCTTGGTTTCCGCAGTCATCTCGAGCCACGCTTCAGCCAACGGTGCTTCACCGTGGGTTCTGGTCGTGTTCGTGCTCTCGGATTCCGCCCCGAAGGTAGCAAGGTTCACTCAATTCGTGCGTCCAAATTCACTCAATTTTTTTGACTCGAGGGATTGACTGGAAAACCTCAGACCAGCCGATGCCGTCTGACGTTACAATGCGTTCATGCCAGCCGCCATCTATCCGGGCTCGTTCGACCCGCTCACCAACGGGCATCTTGATGTGGTCATGCGGGCCGCAAAAATCTTTGATCGTGTGACGATTGCCGTGCTCGAGAACCGCGAGAAACGTGGGCGCAATTTGTTTTCGCTCGAGGAGCGCCTCAAGTTGATCCGTGAGGCGACCAGGCACGCACGGCTCGAGAATGTCGATGTCGATACGTTCTCGGGGTTGACCGCCGAGTACGCACGGCAGAAGAAAATTACGGTGATCGTGCGTGGACTGCGGGCCGTTTCCGATTACGAGTTCGAGTTGCAGATCGCGCATTTGAACCGGCAACTCAACAAGGAGCTCGAGACGGTCTTCATCATGGCGGGCACGCGCTACTCGTATGTCTCGAGCACGATGGTCAAGGAGGTTGCCAGTTATGGTGGCGATGTCAGCAAGCTCGTGCCGCCGGTCAGTTTGCGGGCGTTGAAGGCGAAGTTCTCGGCAGAGGACGGCTCGAGTTCCTGAAGTTATTTGTCGGGTAAGGCCATCGCCAGGATCAGGGAGACGACCTGACCGCGTACTTGCTCGAGCATTTCGGGCGAGTTCGCCGCTGCTCGCGGGTACAAATGCTGGAATCTCGGAAGTGCCGCGAGCGTGATGAATGGAATCAGCATCATGTTGGTCACGATGGTTTCGGCCTTGATTTCGCGCCGCATCAGGCCACGCGATTGTGCCTCGCGGATCAACTCGAGCCCAAACTGAAACGATGGTTCGAGGCTGCTGGGGATGCTTGAAAAAACCTTCCAACCTTCGGCCATTTCCCAGGCGAACAACCGCAGGTATTCGGGTTCCTCGAGAAAATGCGTGAACGTCCAGTTGGCGCTGGCGATCAGAATGGTTTCGATTTTTTTGCGGTCGAGCGCTTTATTCGGCTCGAAGTGTTCGGCGATTGCCGCAGTGAAGGCCGTATCGCTCGAGTCGCGCAGCCGTCCGATCACGGCACGGTACAGGCCCGCCTTGTCGCCGAAGTGCTGGAAGATCAGGCTTTTGTTGTAGCCGGATGCTTTGGCGATTTCGTCGATGCGAGCGCCAGAGAAGCCATCTCGAGCGATGATCGTTTGAGCAGCGTTGAGGATCGCCTGACGGGTGGCGTTGGCATCTCGGGTTCGCGTTGGTTTGAGGGTTTCGCTTGACATTTTCAGACCTGAATCCTACTATCTAACCAGTTGGTTATATATTATTCTTACACAGATTTGAACCCCGAGCAACCCATCACGAGACTGAACAAACGATTTGACTGCAAACAAGATCATGCGCAACAGCATTCAGGCCATCTGGAACCAGCAAAACCAGATGCCATCCCGCCCGACGAAGACCCGCTCGGGTTGCAAAGGAACACCCATGACCACACAACTGATCGCCAAACCTCGAGCCATTCCCGGACCTCGCCCATCGCCGGTGATCGGCAACATTGCCGAAATGCGCAACGGCGGCACACTGGGCGCGTTTGAACGCAATTTCAAACGCTACGGCGACCTGTTCCGACTCAAGCTTGGGCCTCGCACCCTGTACGTGATCTCGAGCCCGGTGTTGGCCCAAGAAATCCTGATTGATCGCAACAAAGATTTCCCCAAAAACGATGGCATTCTGCGGCTGCTTTTGGGCAACGGTTTGGTCACCAACAACGATCACGAATCCTGGCTGGTGCAACGCCGCATGATGCAACCTGTGTTTCACCGGCAACGCCTGACCGACATGGGCGAGAAAATGCGGGCCGCCAGTGGCCGCCTGAATGCCAGACTCGAGGCTCAGATCACGCAACCCGGCTCGAGCGTTCGCATCGACCTGGCCGACGAGATGATGCAGGTCACGCTCGACATCATCACGCAAGTCATGTTCAGTGCCGATGTGCTCGGACAGGCCGGAACGGTTGGCCCAGCGATCAGCGAGGCCGTGCATTTCTTGCAGGGACGGGTACAAAGCCCGTTCAGCCTGCCGATTAACTGGCCTTTGCCCAGCCATCAAAAATTCAACCGCGCCAAAGGAACGCTCGATCAGATCATCCTCGAGATCATCGCCAACCGCCGCTCGAGTCACGACCGTCCCGGCGATTTGCTCGACATGCTGCTCGAGGCCCGAGATGCTGACACCGGCGAGGCGATGAGTGACACGCAACTGCGCGACGAGGTGCTGACCATCTTCGCCGCCGGACACGAAACCACGGCACACACGCTCGGCTTCGCGTTTGTGGCCCTGGCGCAACACCCGGA
>JANOWZ010000474.1:0-17529 GCA_031418155.1 Deinococcales bacterium | reverse complement strand
CGGCGGATGCGCTGACCATCAAAGAACTCGAGGTGCTGACCACCATCGCGCACGGCAAGGACAACGCCACGATTGCCAGTGACATGGGCTTGAGCGAGAAGACCATCAAGACGCATGTCGGCAATATCCTCAGCAAGTTGTACGTGCAGGATCGGACGCAGGCCGCGATTTACGCATTGCGTCAACGGCTCGTGCCGCTCGAGGAAGAGTTGTGAGGCTCGATTCGAAACACCGTTCACGGTTCGGTCGGCTTGATGTTGCGCAATCGCCAGATCGGTGAGGTCAGCAACCAGGCCGCCGCAACGAATCCGCCCATCGATCCGATCATCAGTGTGATTCTGGGGCCGAAAACCTCGCCGAGAACGCCGCCCAAAAGCATACCGATCAGGTTTGCGGCAAACTCGAGGAAACGCAAACTGCCATTGACGCGTCCGAGGATTTCGTTCGGGATCAGTGATTGCCGCAGGGTCAGTTCGTTGATGTTGTGAATCGTCCAGGCTGGGTCGGTCAGGAGTTGACTCAGGATCAGCAGGGCGATGCTGGTGATGCCTGCTCCGATGGCGAATGCGGGTGCGATCATGCCGAGGCCGAGCACGCAGGTTGAGATGACGAGTGTGACTCCCAAACCGAAGCGTCGCGTCAGCGGTTCGGCAGCCAATGCGCCAAGCAATGATGTCACGCCGCCGATGGCAAAAATCAGGCCTTGAATTCCGGGCGATAAGCCGAGTTCTCGAGTGGTGAACACAATGATCATGCTGCCAAACATTCGACCGAACAACGCGAGCACAACGCTGCTGCCAATCAGAGTTCGCACAATCGGTTGTTGAGCAATCGCGGCAAATCCTTGTCTGGCCTCGAGCCAAAGATCGCTTGGGGCTTCGGATTGCTCGAGAATTGGTTCAGGGTGTCGAATGCTGGCAATCGAAATTGCGGAGATCAGAAACGAGATTGCATCGAGTAAAATGGCGATGGGTGCGGTGAAGGCTTGCACCAACCATCCGGCCAGACCGAAGCCAGCAGTTTCGGCAACGCTGGCGCTGGCGGTCAGTTTGGCATTGCCTTCGGTCAGTTCGTCTCGAGTGATCAATGACGGCAGGTAGGCGTGATAGGCAATGTCAAAAAATGTTCCGAGTGCACCGTTCAAGAACGCGACCGCGTACAGTTGAACCATGCTCAGGTTGCCGAGCATCGCGGCGATGGGAATGCTCGAGAGGGCCACGAACCGGCCCACATCGGACCAGATCATCACGGGTTTGCGTGGGAACCGATCCACGAGGATTCCGGCGTACAGGCTGACCAGAAAGCCTGGAACGAATGCCATCATGCCGAGCAGTGCGACTTGGAACGGGGTGGCTTTCAGGAACAGCAGTGCCACGAACGGCAATGCAAAACCACCGACCATTGATCCGAAGACAGAGATGGTTTGACCGATCCACAGGCGCATGAAAAAAGCATTTCGCCACAGGCCAGAGAATCGCATTGCTCAGAATCTAACAGGCATTGCTCGAGAACTTGTACGCCATTTCGCTCAGTGGTCTAGAGAGGGTGGCTCAATTTTTTTGCTTGAACATGACAACTGTCTTTTCCATTAAGGAAAGTTCGCTTGACATTTTGGCGCATATCCTTTACATTTATGGAAAGTGAGCTTTCCACTCAAGCTCAAGCCAAAGGAGCAGCCATGAACAGCATCATTGCCGAGACCTTACACACCGTTTCCCACCAAGAAAAACTGGACCGCCTTTACCAGCAAGCCAGCACACACAACACACTGCTCGAAATCAATCGCAGCAAGCGGCAACGCCAACAACTCGAGCGCCGTCAAGCATGGCGTGCCCTGCGGCTCGCCATCACGACACTGATCCGCCTCGAGCTTTCCGGCAGCAAGCACGCCCGAACATGAACAACCGCATCCGCGAATTGCGAGCCATCAAACGCTGGTCGCAACAAGACCTCGCCGATCAACTCGGGGTCAGCCGTCAAACCATCAACGCGCTCGAGGCGGGCCGTTACGATCCGAGCCTGCCATTGGCGTTCAAGATTGGTGATTTGTTTGAACTCAAAATCGAAGAGGTTTTTCAACCCGACAAGAAAGGTTCGCAATGATCGATTTCCTGATGGCCGCCCTGCTTTTTGTGCTGCATCTGGCCGTGATTGGGTTCGTCCTGATTCGCTGGATCACCGTTCCCGCAACGCTGCTGGTGATCGAACCAACCCAACTGGCCCGCCGTTTCTTGCGCCGGTCCCGCAACGACAAAACCCAAGCGGTGTTCGACATCAACGTCGATGCCAAAGACCTCGAGAGAATGCTCAACGGTTGGCTCGCCACGGGCATTGTTTTTGTCATCTGCATGCTGACGTTTGTGCTCGAGCGGCACGTCGGATTCTTGATGCTGGCCATCGCCTTCATACTTCCTCGCGCCACAGCCTCGAGCGATGCTGTAGACGAACGCCGGTTTGAGCAGTTCACCCGTGCGCTCGCAGCGGCATCGGATGCGGCCATCTTTGGCACGTTACTGCTGGTCATGGTTTTCCGACCTGCATTCGATGCGTTTGGGTTGCTGGCCTTCGTCTGCTTGGCTCGAGAAATCTTGCTGGCAATGGCGCGTCGCTGGTTGGAATCCGAACCCGAATTTGATCCGCACGATGATGATGCCGGTTTGACCATCAGTGCGGATGGTGGGATCGAAGCGCCTCAAGCTACAATCGATCATGACCTCGAGAAGTGAGCATCGGTAAAAATCTTTCCGACTCGAGTTGAAGAAATCGGACGGCTGTCCTCTTCCGTATCGACAGCGTTCAATTGCACATTGAGGTCATCCTCGAGACCGACCTGGGTTTTGACGGGGATGGCAACTCGAGCCACAGGTCTATTGTAGCGAATTGGTAGTAAAACAGGGCTCGAGTTTGAATTGCTCGAGCCCCGCTGCCTACTCCGGCTTTTGCTTCCTGTCTCAAAGCGGTCGGGAACACGCCGAAATCGCGCTTTCAAGCCTCAGGTCGCGCTTGGGTTGATGGTGCATCGGATTTCAGATCTCGAGCACCGGATGTGAATGGATTGCAAACTCAGAATTTAACGATGTGCCAAACACCACCCACCTTGTCTCCGCTGGAATCACCCGGTTTTTGATCCTTGATCCAGTAGTACAACGGCAAACCGTTGTAGGTCACTTGGAAATCACCACTCGAGCGTTTGATCGTGGCGAACTTGCCGGTTGCGCCCGCTGGCGTGGTCAGATCGCCCATCTCGGCGACGGTCACGGCAGGCCAATTGACCAGGCATGGACCCTCGCAATTGCTCGCGCCTGTCGTGTCCTTGTCGAAGGTGTACAAGGTCATGCCGTTCGCACCGACCAACAAGCTATTCGTCACTCGAGCCACCGGTTTGACGTTGGCGATCCACCAGATGCCACCGACCGCTTGACCCGTGATGTCACCGGCTTTCTGATCCTTGATCCAGTAGTACAACGGCCAGCCTTCGTAGGTGATTTGCGTGCCACCATCGGCGCGTTTGATTGTGGCGAACTCGCCGCCCAAACCAGCCACAGCCATCGCTTCGCCCTCTTTGGCCAACAGCGGCGGCCAGTTCACGGCGCACTGCCCAGCGCAATTGCTGACACCCTTTGCGTCCTTGCTCAAAATGTACAGCGCCATGCCGTCCGACCCGGCCAAGGAAAGCCCAACGTGCGGGTCCAACCACGCCTTGACGGGCGTTCCCACCCGTGCTTGAGTGAACCCTGAAGCAGACAAAGCCAGAGCGAGAAATGCGACGAGCGGAATGAATCGAGACTTGCTCATGTTGTCCTCCAACCATCGAGACGCACAAACACCTGAACTGGATGCAGGTCTAGCCGCGAACTCGGGGTGTGTCGTGCATCCAATTGATCCTGCGCCGCGTCTCATAAGCTGGAGGGACGGGTGACTGAAGCCCAACTGCTCGAGCGTGTCGCCACCGGGGATGAACGTGCCCTGGAAGAGCTTCACGCCATGCTCGCCCCAAAAGTCTTCGCGCTGGCCATGCGAATGCTGCGTGTCCGAGAGGAGGCCGAGGAAGTGCTGCAAGACACTTTTGTCCACCTGTACCGCGACCTGACCCGTCGCGTCACTCGGCATGCCACTGGGCCAGAACACCCTCGGGCTTTTGTCTACACGATTGCCCGCAACCTCTGCCTGTCACGCCTGAGGGCACGCAGCACCCGCCCGGTGATCGCCGCCGACCTCGAACTCGAGGAGGTTGGGTCAAAATCCTCTGGGCCAGTCACGACCGATCCTGTGGACCGTGTGGTGGTTCGCGCCGCACTCGCTCGTCTCGCCGTCGATGAACGCTCCCTGCTCGAGGCGATGTACTTTGATGGTTGGAGCCACAGCGAACTGGCCGAACGCACCAGCTTGCCGCTCGGCACGGTCAAAGCCAAACTGCGCCGCGCCCTTTTAAAACTGCGCGGCATCCTGGAGTCCGCGTGACACACCCGCTCGAACCCCTGGTCGATTACGCGCTCGGATCGCTCGAGGCGCAAGAGGTCGTGCAACTCGAAGTGCACCTCGCCACCTGCGCCGAATGTCGCGCCGAAGTCAACCGTTTGCGCTCTACCCTGTCCTTGCTCGCCGAGGAACTCGAGCCGGTCGCGCCGCCATCCGGGACTTGGGATCGCGTTCAATCGCGCCTTCGCCCACAACGCCGCACGCTGCCGCTGCGCTGGGTGCTGCCCGCCGCTGCCGGATTTCTCCTGACGGCAACCGCCGCCTTCGGAACCGCCTGGTGGCGCAGCCAAAACGCACTGCGCGAAGCTCGAGCCAGCCAAGCCATCATTCACCAATGGATGTCCTGGGGCGACGTGCGCTTCGTGCCGCTGGCCACCAAAAATGGAAGCGTCAAAGGCCGGGTGCTGCTGCGGCCCGACGGTCGAGCCTTGATCGTCATGCCCGAGGCGGCTCCAGCCGGACAGGTCTACCAAGCCTGGGGCCTGTACAAACGGGACCGCAGCGCACCCGCTGAATCGCTCGCCATCTCAGACCGGGCCGTGTTTGAAGTGCAAATGCGTCCGTACCCGTGGTTCTGGTTGAGCCTCGAGCCGAGCGGCGGCAGTCGCGTGCCAAGCAAAGGGATTGGCTGGTCACAGGTGGATGGCGGTTGAGGACAGAATGCCGCGAAACAGTTCATTGACCGCAAGCTCGAGCACGGCACGCGCAAACCGAGCCTGGAAGCACTCGAGGCGATCATCAACGCCTTCCGAGAGAACGGTTTGGAAACCACACTCGAGGATTTGGTAAAAGTGAGGGTGTGAATCTTTGAGCCGGATCAGTCCCAAGAAGAGGGTTTTGACACAACGCCGTGAAACAACTCGCCGACACGAACTTCAAGCTTCGTGCACCGCACGCGCAACGTGGCATCCCCCTCGAGCCTGCCATGAAGTGTGAAAAATTTCCCTGCCCGGTCACAGCAACGGGCGTTACCCTCGGGCCATGTCAAACGAACCTGCACGAGATGCGAACCTTCGGCACAGGTGGGTGTTTTCCCTGATGGTTGTTCTTGGAACCGCCGTGATGATCGGTTGCAACACGATGTAGCGACCGGCTTCAACGCCCAGCACGCCCACGGCCTCAACGCCAACCGCCACAAAACCGGCTCCTGTCGCACCAACTCCCAGCACTCCAGCACCGGTCACATCAACCCCCGTCTCGAGTTGGGTGTTTTGCGCCAACGAATTCAGCGGTTGCAGCTTCAGCGGTTTGCGCCAAGTGCGTTATGTGCTCAAAGGCAAGGCGACGATCAAGAGCTTTTTCGGCAGCGTCGATTGCAAGGATTTCAACTTCGCCGTCAAAAACGATGGCTCGAGCAGCGCCAAGTGCGAGTACGCGGGCAATTACCAAACCAAAACGCTGCCAAACCCGATGCCGGGGATGAGCGGTCTGGGCGCGTCCGTCACGGTTCCGTTGGGCCATCCGGGGTTCTCGGGCCCTCGGGTGCAGGCCACCGATGACCGGGGTGCCCCGAGCGACATCGGTGCGTTTCGCACGGTCTGTGACTTGTCGCATTTCGCGTTTGATGACCCAATTGTTTTTCCGGGCAAACCCGGCGCATCGCATTTACACATGTTTTTTGGCAACTCGAGTACGAACGCCTTTTCGACGGCGGATTCGATTGCCAAATCGGGCAACTCGAGTTGTGCCGGTGGCACGCTCAACCGCACCGCGTACTGGATTCCGGCCTTGATCGACGGCTTGAGCAACGTGATCTTGCCCGCCAGCGCGATCTTCTATTACAAGACCGGGTACTTGGGCATCAAACCCGCCGATGTCAAAGCCATGCCGCCGGGATTGCGCATGATCTCCGGCGATGGGACACTCTCGAGCGCCCAAGGCCAAGGGCATTGGGGGTGCAACGAGACCTACATTGGTCATAAGGACTCGATTCAAGAGGTGCTCAAAGATCCGCGATGCGGTCCCGGCAACCATGCCGAGATCGGGATTGATTTTCCGCAATGCTGGGACGGCAAGAATTTGGACTCGAGCAACCACAAAAGCCACATGGCCTGGCCGGTCAATGGGGCCTGCCCGAGCACGCATCCGGTCCCGATCCCGGTGATTTCGATCATCGTGCGTTTTTTGATTCCGGCGGGCGGTGCGAAGGGCTGGCATCTGTCTTCGGACATGTACGATTACGCCAGCAGGGGCGGTGGTTTTTCGGCGCACGCGGACTGGTGGAACGGCTGGGACCCGGCGACGGAGAAGGCATTTATTGAGAATTGCAACAACCCCTCGAAGGATTGCCACGGGTACTTGCTGGGCGATGGTCGAACCCTGTTCTGAGCCTGAATCGCAAGGCGGTGATCGTCACGCTTGAGCCAAACCAGTTCAGAACAATGCGGCGAAACCACCGCGAGCTTGAACATTCCACCTTAAATCTCGAGCAGGACTTTGCCTTTGGTGCCTCGAGCCTCGATGTACTCGTGGGCTTGGGCAGCCTCCTCGAGTTTGAAGGTCCGGTCGATGCGCACGTCCAATTCTCCGTTGGCGATCCAGTTGAACAGATCACCAATGCGCCACATCAGTTCGTTGCGGTCCAGCAAATGATGGCCCAGCGCCGGACGGGTCACGAACAACGACCCTTTCTGGTTTAAAAGTTGCGGGTTGAACGCTTCGACTGGACCGCTCGAGGCCCCATACAAGACCATCATGCCGCGTGGCTTCAGAACATTCAGGCCCTTCAAAAACGTGGTTTGGCCAACGCTATCGTAAATCACATCCAACTTGTGTCCGTCGGTCAGGCGCAGCACCTCGAGTTCAAAATCGGATTGCGTGTACATGATGATCTCGTCCGCCCCGGCAGCTTTGGCGAGTTGCGCCTTCTCGTCGCTCGAAACGGTTCCGATCACGCGGGCTCCACATTTCTTGGCGATCTGCACCAGCAGCAAACCCACACCGCCAGCGGCAGCATGAACCAAACAGGTGTGTCCAGGCTCGAGTTTGAAGGTGCTTTTGGCCAGGTAATGCGCGGTTGCGCCTTGCAGCATCACGGCGGCGGCCAGCGCGTTCGTCACACCCTCTGAAATCGGCACGAGTTCGCTGGTCTGAATGATCGCATACTCGGCATACGCGCCCAAGTGAGACGGGTAGGCAACCCGAGCGCCAAGACTCAATCCCGGCTCGAGATCACCAACACCGTCTCGAGGTCCGAGCGCGTCGATTGCGCCCGCGCCCTCCATGCCCAAAGTGCTCGGCAAGGGAATCTTGTACGTGCCGTTGCGTTGATAAACATCAATGAAATTCAAACCCGCGTGCGAAAGCTTGATCCGAGCCTCGCCCGGTCCCGGAATTGGTGTGGGAATCTGTTCGAGCTTGAGGTTGCTGACATCGCCCTGCTGGTGAACACGGATGGCTTTCATGCCAGTGATTCAACCATTCATGCTTGAGATCTGGCTGTGGGCGAGACGACATCAGGTGCGTTGAACCCTCAGCACCCGCACTGGGTCGCCATCGTAATTTTTGCGCATCGATTCCTGAAAACCAAGGCGAGCAAAAAAACCTCTCGAGACCGTGTTCTCCGGGTGATGCGCCACGAAGATTTCCTGACAATCCGGCAATCTCCGCAACTCGGTCATAACAGATTCGGCCACGATCTGACCGATGCCTTTGGCCTGAAAACGATGATCGATCACCAAATGGATCAGTTCATAAGCGCCCGGAACGGATCGGATCAGGTGTTCATCCTCGTATAGCGGACCGTAAGCGACCATGCCGACAGCGGTTTCGGATTCGCTCGAATGGATCAAACGAAAAATGATCTGCGAGTTGTCCAGCGACCATTGATGCCAATACCATGGGCTGTGGACCCAGCGGCGTTGCGGATCGCCCGCATCAATGTCCTCCAAATCGCCACGGTTGGCGATGGTGACGGGTCGAAGCTCGATCTTCACTGGGATATTTTACGTGACCCGTTCGGCCTCTTTGTACGCCAGCGCTTCGAGTTCTTTGCGGGCAGGTGAGACCGGTAAAATGCTGAGCGCATCGACGGCGATTTCGGCGCGGCGCATGATCTCGAGTTTTGAGCGTTCAAACGCGCCGTAAGTGTTGACCAGATCGCGGGCTCGGGCAGTGTCGCCGTCTCGGTTGGCGCGGCGGTGCAGCATGGATCGGATCTCTTCACGCACGGATGGGTCTTCATCCTCGAGCAGGTACAGCAATGGCAGTGTGGCTTTGCCTTCGCGCAGGTCGCCGCCAATCGGTTTGCCAATGGTTGCCTCTTCGCCCATCAGGTCCAGCAGGTCGTCACGGATTTGGAAGGCGCGTCCATACTCGAGGCCGAAGGTTTCCAGAGCGTGCACCACGTCTTCGTTCGCGCCGGAGAGCATTGCGGCCCCTTTTGTGGCGGCGGCGGCGAGCGCGGCGGTTTTGCCGGTGATGATCTTGATGTAGTGCTCTAAGCTGTAGGTTTCCAAGGCCGCGACCTGAAATTGCAGCACTTCACCCTCACAGATGTCGCGGGAGGTTTCGGCAATTAATTTCACAAACGCGGAGGTTTCCGGCCCGAATGCGGCGAGCACCTCGAGTTGCTTTGAGAGCAGGAAATCTCCGGCGAAAACACTGACGACATTGCCGTAGCGCCTGAACGCCGTGACCGCACCGCGCCGCGTGTCGGCATCGTCGATCAGGTCGTCATGCAACAAACTGGCCGAATGCAAGAGTTCGATCACGGCGGCGAAATCAATCTCCCTCGCGTCGATGCTGCCGGTCAGGGCTTGGATGGCACGTGAGGCCAGAAACACGAGTTGAGGTCGGGCACGTTTGCCACCCGCTGAAACCAGGTCATCACCGATCAGTTTGATGAACTCAACATCGCTGTCCACGAGCGCGTGCAGGCGACTCTCGAGGGCGGTCATGGGTTCGCGGATCAGGGGGTTCACGGTGGGCCTCGTTCGGACGGGTTCGCGCTGGGATTCGAGTGCTGATCTCGGGCTTTTGCTCGAGGTTGACCTCAGATTTGTGATTCTATGCGCAAGCTTGTCTTTAAACTGTAGCGCCCCCACACGAGTTCAATGTCCCGGCTGGCGTGTTTGAGGGTCAGGATGTGTTTTAACCCGTGTTCAGGGGCGCGTGATGCGATAGGCTTGGGGCGGGGGAAGATCCATGTCGCAGGGTTCAAAAGCAAAGTCGAGCAAAGACAGTGCCATTGGCACGCAGGTGATTGAACCTGCCGTTGGACCAAATCATGGCCCGATGCAAGCGGACCTCGAGCCGGAATTGATGCTGGCCTCAAGCGAAGAGTTGCTGGCGATGCAACGCCTGTTGGCCCGAGAAATCCTGATCTTCCTGGCGTTTTTACTGCTTTCGATGGCGGCAATCCTGTTCGCCTTCGACCGGATTTTTCAATGGAGCCACACGGACAACATCCGCACGGCGGTCATTCCGATCAGTGCGTTCACCTATGCGATTTTCATGCAGATCTGGTTGCAACGCACCCTGGTCAGCGCCGGATCGCTGCTGAAAATTGACGATCAACTCGAGCGTCGCAGCCTGGAATTTGGTTTGCCCAAACACCGTCGGTTCCTCAGCCGCTTCAAAGCCGATGATTCCGATCCGCCGCTCGAGTACCTGATGATGTTCATGTTCTCGTTCCTGCTGACCGCCTCAAGCATGGTTGCCTCGTACATTGCCTTTAACTCGAGCCGCTTCCGTGCCCGATTTGCCCCGATCATGAGCCCAGAGGCGCAAGGCCATACAATTCAGGTGATTGGCGTGATCTTGACGCTCGCAGTTTTCGTGGCGGTGTTCTGGTCGGGTTGGAACATGATGCGACTCTGGGCCAGGGAACGCTATCGGGTGCGCCCAAACGAACCGCAAGCACCAACCGAATCCAAAACACTTGATCGAACAGCGGGGTAAAATAAACCCTGAATTCCAACCCACTACCGACTCGAGATCCGAGACTGAGAGGACGTGCCTGTGAGCTTCAAGAACCTGTTTGACCTGTCTGGCAAAACCGCACTTGTGGTCGGAGGAGCCTCCGGCATTGGTCGCTCGAGTGCTTTGGGCCTCGCCGATTTTGGGGCGCACGTGATCGTTGCGGACATGAACCTTGAGAACGCAAATCTTGTCAAAGCGGAGATCGAAGCTCAAGGCGGCAAAGCGAGCACGGTCTTGGCCAACATTTCCGATGCGAACGCGATCAAAGAATTGTTCGCGGACCTCGAGCGGGTCGATGTGCTCGTTTGCACGCCCGCAATCAACGTGCGCAAACGGGTTCTGGATTACACCGACGAGGAATTGGATCGCGTGGTTGACCTGAACCTCAAAGGCAACTTTCGTCTGCTGCGCGAAGGGGCCCGCAAGATGGTCTCGCAAAGCCCGTCTGGTGGCAGCATCATCGTCTTCTCGAGCATTCGCAGTTTGGTGGTTGAACCGGGCCAAGCCGTCTACGCCGCGACCAAAGCCGGTGTCTTGCAGATCGTCAAAACGATGGCGGTCGAACTGGCCGAGTACGGCATTCGCATCAATGCGATTGGGCCGGGTGTGGTCAACACGCCGTTGACCGCGCAGATCAAAAACAACCCGGAATGGTACAACGCCTACGCCAACAAAAGTGCCCTGGGCCGTTGGGCCGAAGCCGACGAAATGGCAGGCCCAGTGATTTACCTGGCATCTAAAGCCTCGAGTTACGTGACCGGCACAATTCATTTTGTCGATGGTGGTTGGACCGCGATTGATGGGCGGTTCACGCCGCCCCTGTAAGATCAAAGTTGTGAGCTAAACTCGAGCATGAACGACTCGTTCGGGGACACCGTCACCATCACCGATGGCGCGGCACTGACGCACCTCGAAGGTGCATTGGATGGCCTGCTGCATTTTCGCGGCGCGATTCAAACCGAAATCAATTCGGCCCTGGCGCTCGAGCCGGGGTTTGCGATGGCCCATGCCTTCGATGCGTACCTGGCGATGCTCACCCTCGAGTCGGACGGTGCGATTCGGGCTCGGGCCGATTTCAATACCTTTCTCGAGACATTGCAAACCTCGAGCTTGACCGAACGCGAACGTTTGCATGTTCAAGCCGCCGACACCTTGCTCGACGGAAATTTCCTGGGTGCCTCCGCCATCCTCGAGACGATCAATCACGAATACCCCCGTGATTTGCTGGCGCTCGCGGTTGGGCATCACATCGATTTTTTTACCGGGGCGACGCGGTTGTTGCGCGACCGACCTGCCGCCACGCTGAGCGCCTGGTCGGAATCGGATGCGAATTACGCGAATGTGCTGGGGATGCTCGCGTTTGGGCTCGAGGAATGCCATCAGCATGATCGGGCGTTTGAAGTTGGACTCGAGGCGGTCGAACGCAACCCGAAAGATGTCTGGGCGATGCACGCGGTTGGACACACGTTTGAAGAAACCGGACGTTTCGCCGACGGCCTGAAGTTTTACGATGATCGACTGAGTGATTGGACGACCGGAAATTTTTACAACGTTCACAACTGGTGGCATTACGCGCTGTACGCGCTCGAGGCTGGTGATACCACCCGGGCCTTGGCAGTGCATGATGGCGTATTGTTCACGGCGCAAACCGGAAACCTATCGTTGCAACTCACCGATGCGAGCGCCCTGCTTTGGCGAATGCGGCTCGAGGGTCACGTTGAACTCGAGCGATTCCAGATTCTCGCCGAACGTTGGCGGGCGAAAATCGAACCCGAATTTCATGCCTTTATTGACATGCACATGGTCATGGCGTTTGTTGGTGCAGGCCACGAAGAAGATGCCGAGCGCGTGATTGCCAAGCGCGAACGCTGGCTCGAGGCTGGTCCTGCCGAGACGATCACCAATGTTCACATGACCCGAGCGATTGGCCTGCCCGTGGCTCGAGCAATCCTGGCTTTTGGGCGCAACCAGTTCGAGCGTGTGATTGAATTGCTTTTTCCGATCCGGCATCGCATTCACGAATTTGGTGGGTCGCACGCGCAACGCGATGCGGTCTTAAAAACCTTGATCGAGGCTTGTTTGCGGGCCGGTCAGTTTCGGCGGGCGCAAAGCCTGGTCAGTGAACGCCTCAGCGTGCGACCACGCAGCCCGTACAACTGGCTCAAACATGCCGAGGCACTCGAGGGACTGGGACAGCACACGCAGGCGGCGTTGGCTCGAGTGACGGCCTTAGAGCAGCGCTCACAGGTACACTGAAGCTGTGAAATTCGATCCTGCACTCCGTTCCCGTTTCGATCAGGTCTTCATGGAATTGCTCGCCAGCGTCCGCGTCGAAGTCCTGGATGCCAAACCCCCAGCGATGGCCGCCTCGAGTCAAGTGGCGATGATGTTTTTCAAGGAATCGCAAAAGAGCGTTTTGCAAAACCTGGCCGAATTGACCGCCTCCTGGAACTCGAGCGAGATCAATTTCGAGGTTGCGGATCGCGCCGCGAGTACGTTGGCAGACATGGGACTCGAGGCGGCACAGAAACGCCTTCTGGGTTTGAAAGAATTGCAAATCGACGGTCAGGTTTGACTGAACTGCTCGAGGGTTACGCCGCAACCAATCCCGCGACTTTCTTGCGTTCACCGATCTGTTGCCGCCACATCGCGTAATACAAGCCCTTCTCTTGCAAGAGCGCATCGTGCGATCCGGTTTCAACAATCTCGCCACGCTCGAGCACGTAGATTCGGTCGGCGTGCATGATCGTGGACAAACGGTGCGCAATTAAGACTGTGATTTGATGGTTTGAACTCGAGACTTGTTTGATCGTGTTGGTGATGTCCTCTTCGGTCAGCGAATCGAGTGCGCTGGTGGCCTCGTCGAAGATCAGGACTTTGGGTTGACGCAACAAGGCTCGAGCGATTGAGAGGCGTTGTTTTTCGCCGCCGGAAAGTTTCAGGCCACCCTCGCCGATGGTGGTGTCCAATCCCTTTTCGGCTTTGGCCAAAAGCGTCTGACAGGCCGCCTGATCGAGCGTTTGACGCAAGAGTTCGTCGCTGGCGTTCGGATTGACGAACAACAAATTTTCTTTGATCGTGCCAGAAAAAAGTTGCGTGTCTTGCGTGACGAATCCAATCTGGCCGCGCAAGTCTTCAAAATCAATTTCGTTCTCGTCCAGGCCGTTGTACGAAATGCTGCCCTCGAGCGGACGGTACAACCCGACCAGCAATTTCATTAGTGTGGTTTTGCCCGAACCGCTCGGGCCAACGAAGGCAATCGTCTCGCCGCGTTTGACCGAAAAGCTGACCGTCTCGAGTGCTTTCTGACTGGCGGATTGGTGTTTGAAACTCACGTCGTTAAATTGCAATTTTTCGACCGGCCCGAGCGGTTTCGGATTCGCTGGCGTGACCTCTGGCGCTTTCTGCATCAACTTGTTGAAGTTGTTCAACGATGCTTCCGCCTCGCGGTACGAGACCAGAATATTGCCGATTTCTTGCAACGGTCCAAAAATAAAGAACGAGTAAATCTGCATGATCACCAGTTGATCGGCCCGCATTGTGCCGCCGTAAATCAAGTACATCAGAATGAACAAAATCACTTGCCGCAAGGTGTTGACCAGCGTTCCCTGCAAGAAGCTGATGCTGCGAATCTGCACGACCTTCTCAAGCTCGAGCCCGAGAATCTTGAAGGTGTTTTTGTTCAAGCGCGTGATTTCTTGGTCGGTCAATCCGAGGCTTTTGACCAATTCGATGTTGCGCAAACTTTCGGTGGTCGAACCCGCGAGCGCCGTGGTTTGACCGACGATGACTTTCTGAATCGTCTTGATGCGTTTGGAGAGTTGATTGGTGATCCAAACCAGGCCCGCCGCACCCGCCGCGTAAGCGAACGGTACGCTCCAGTGAATGTAAATCGCGGCGTAAACGAACACGAAAATCACGCCGACCAGAATGCCGAACAGAACGTTGATCGCGCTGTTCAAAAACTTTTCGACATCGACCCGCACTTTGGTCAGGATCGAAAGCGTTTCACCGCTGCGTTGGTCCTCGAATTCCTGGTATGGCAATTTCATGGCGTGCTGCAAACCATCGGTGAAGACTCGAGCGCCGAAACGTTGCACGACGACGTTCAGAAAATAATCTTGAAAGCTCTTGGCAATTCGGCTGACCATCGCCACACCGACGCTGGCGGCGAGCAATTGCAGCACGGCGGGCAGGTATTGCTCCCAAGTTTTGCTCGAGCCTGCGGCCTGATGCTCGAAGGCGAGTTTGACCAGTCGGCCCAAGATCAGCGGATCGAGAAGTGAAAATCCAGAGTTGATCGCGGCCAGAACCAGCGTGATGATGACGTAGGTACGGTACGGGCGCAAGTAGTGAAGCAGTATTTTCACAGGACATCCTTTGCTGAAAACGGCTTCGATCACTCGAGCCAAGACCCGAGACTCTACCGCGCCGCTCGAGGATTCGATTGTGATGTCTTACTCGAGTCTGTGTTCAACGGGGTCACTTCAAGGTTGCTTTGAGTTTCTTGAACTCATCCTGCAAGGCCGGACGGCGAACATGCACGGCCAGCAGGTCCGAAAGCCAAGTTTTAAACTTCGCGGCGCTCTCGAGCTTGCGGTACTCCTCCGCCCAACGCGCACCCAGTCTGTAATGCTCGCGTGAACCCTGATTGACCTCCTCGAGTGCCGCTTTCTTGAAGATATCAGCGCACGTTTTCTCAAACAGGTGCGCAACCTTCAGGGCGTGTTCTGGGCGGGGCTGTTGTTTCAATAGCTTCTCGAGCACGGCGTGGTCATCATCCTCGAGAAGCAGGTCAAACCGCAGTGAATCGATCATTCCCGTCTTCAGAATGTCCTTGCGGACCGCCGCAAATTCGGCATGTTTTTTCAACGCTTTGTACTGCACCAACGATGGACGCCAAACGAAAGCGGCACATTCCCATTCAAAACTGGGCCGGGATGTGCGCAGGGCCGTGATCAATTGCTCGAGTTCCCCAAAGGCACTGACCCACGGCCTTGATTCGCGTTTTTCAAGCAGCGTCCGTACTGCATCCTGAGCCAGATCGAGTGCATCAACGCCTCGGTTTTGCGTGTGCAGGTGATTGAACAACTCCACATAATCCGTGGCCGTCTTTAGGTTGTCACGCAGGTACGTTTCGTAATCCTCAGGTGAACGTAACGCCTGCAAGAACTCGCGGGTGTAACGCTCGAGGCGATAAAAATCGTTGCTGTCCGAATGATTGTCCAACCACTGCGCCAATTGATCCTTGGCGCTCGAATCCCCAACCGCTTGCAAATCGGTAGCGATTTGCAACACCGTCTCCCACAGTTCGGAATTGCGCTCGAGCCGCGAAAGCAACGTCTTGAACGCAGCATCACCACGACCCAACTCGATTTCGGCGCTCGCCCAGGACTGCATGACAATGCCCATCCATTCAGATCGCCGATCCTCCCAGTACGCCTCGCCGCTCTCGTCTTCAGGATCGTAACTGCCATAATCCGGTTCGTACTCTTTTAACAAGGTGTGCAACTCCAAGGCTTGCACCGAACGTTCCTGCGCCTGCAAATGCTCGAGTTCCAGAAAAGCCTGCTCGCCGAGTTCGCCCTCAAATTCGATATTGTCACTGCGTTTTAACGCTTTGCACAGCGCCTTGATCGCACCTTTGGCAACGCGAGCGGTTTTTATTTGACGTTGGAGCAGTAACGCCCGAACCTCGCTGTTTTCGGCCAGATCGAGCAGCAAAGTTTTCGCCTGCACTACATCAAGGCTTTGCAGGAAAGCCGTCAGGTCAACCGTTTCCTCTTCCTGAGGCTTCATCGCGTACAGCAACGTCGCCGCGACATGCTTGCAGGGCTGAATGTCCGACGGACACGAACAATCGTAACTGCCATTGGCGCGAATCATCACCTGATACGGTCGCGGTTCGCTGCCCTGAACCTTGGCAGTTAAATGCGTGCCCGAACGCTCGAGCAATTTCAGCATCTCATCACCGACGATCTCTCGGGCTCTGCCCAGGGTTTTGCTGCTGAAATACGATTCAAAATCGCTTTTTTGGGTCGGCGGGAAGATTCTGAACTCCATACCGGATTTTATGGGAAGACGGGATGTTTGGGAAATCTCGAGTAGGAAGAACCCTCGAGTGCCGGGATGATTTGAGAACCGCTGACCTTGTACCGACGTAAAGACCGGTAGAGTCAATGTAGAGCCATATTCAGCGGGTTGCTCAGGCATCCTCGAGCCAAGGAAAGCCGTTCGGGTCGCGTGCCACTCCTGCCGCGAGCAGATCATCGTCGTAGCTATGGATGCGCTCGAGAAACGGAAAATCGTTGGGGCCGACGGCGACACGAAACGCAGGGCGCACCGGCTCGAGGCAGGCGAGGTGGTGGCTTTCAAAGACCACGCCGAACTGTGTGCCGCCGGGTTCACGCTCGAAACCCGCAGCCGGGAGCAGGTAAACCCAGCCGTTGCGGAACGCACCATGCTCCAGCGCCGCACGGCTCGTACCGAAGAAGTACCGTGGCTCGGGCTTGCCGTTCAACCACACACTGATGGCGGCGTTGACCACCGTCATGGGCACCGTCGGACGGTTCATGATCGCAAAGAACATCGCCCAAAGTGCATCCGAGGCTGCGTACACCGCTTTGCGGTTGCCGAACCAGCCGACATCGTTGGATTGACGTGGCTCGAACACCGCGATGTCAGCCTGTCCAGTTCCGTGTGCGACGAAGCCTTGCGTGTCGCACAGCCAACTCAGCCACACCCACGTGGGCGCATCCGGTGCGTGTCCCAGACCTGTTTTCAGGGCCTCCTCGAGCGCGAACTCAAAGTCGTTGCGGTGAGGCTCGAGGTCAAACTCCGGTCGGGTGATCCAGTATTCGGGAATCGTCATGAACACTTTGTAGCGCGTTTGCAATGACGAAAGCACGGCTGTTTTCGTCGTTCATCAGTTCGGTCAACGGTGTTTGATTATTTGCGCGGAGCCAGCCCGAGCCGCAGTGTGAACGGTTTCGTGTGCGCTCGAGGAACCAGACTGCGTTGCAACAAGTCATCCCACAACGCACGCAATCGCATCTCGAGGTCATCGGCCTCTGCGGGCGTGAGGTGCACGGTCGTCCACGAATTCCACAAACCGCAGGCCATGACCGG
>JANOWZ010000473.1:0-14492 GCA_031418155.1 Deinococcales bacterium | reverse complement strand
CGCTGCGGCAGGCGGCGCGAAGAAGTTTTCGCATCGGTCAAACCGAGCGTGTCGAGGTGGTGCATTTCGCCTACCGCGAGACGGCCCAACTTCCGGCCCTGAAGTTGATCGCGGCCAAGGCGCAGAAGAGTTTGGCGCTCGAGGGTGATTTCATGTCTGATACTCCACCCACAATTCATGCAACACCGCCACCATTGACCACCAAAGCAGTGGCCGATCTGATTGACCAACTGAAAAATCCTATGACATACCAAGTCAACAAGAATGGCTCCGCGCCGCTCGAGTGTGACCTAGTGATGAAAGGTGGTGTCACCAGCGGTATCGTTTATCCATTGGCAATTTGTGAATTGGCCCGCCAGTACGTTTTTCGTCGCATCGGTGGCACGAGCGCCGGGGCGATCTCGGCAGCGGCGACGGCAGCGGCAGAATTGGGCCGCAGTCGAGGCGGAGGCAACGGCGCGGGATTTGCGAAGTTGGCAGCCTTGCCCTTCGATCTTGGTCATGTCGAAGGCACAGCCGGTTCGACCAGGCTCGAGACCTTGTTTCAACCGCAACCGGCCACGCAACGCTTGTTCCTCGCGTTGCTGACCTTCACCGATCACAACTCGAGCATCTGGCGCAAAGCCCTGACGGTCATGGCACTGTGGCCTTCGATGGTGCTGCCATTGATTGTGAGCGTGATGGCTTCGTTGGCGATGATGGTCAGCGGTGTGGTCTTCGGGATTCAAGCCCTGCCGGTGATCGGTCCCATCTTCTGGCTTCTGCTGGTGGCATTCACCGTTTTCATCTTGGTGTATCGCCTTCAGCAGTAGGACCCACCCTGGACCGTGATTGGGCTGACCATCATCCCGGTGCTGTTCGGCGCTTTGGTGTACTGGATCTGGACGAAGCACCTGCCAGATTCGACCTTGCTGACCGTGTTTGCCATGGCTGGATTCCTGCTCTTGCTGGTGCTGGTCTTCTGGGCATTGTATTTGAAGCCCGGTGTGTTGGCCGAATTGCAACGCTACACGGACAACGATTACGGCCTGTGCCACGGCAACACCAACCGGTTGTTCAAATCCAAAGGCGTTTCCAAAGACCTGACCGGCTTGACGGACTGGCTCGGTGAGTACCTCAACACTTTGGCAGGCAAAAATCCAGGCGACCCACCGTTGACGTTTGGTGAACTCTGGGATGCAACCCTCAGCACGACGAGACTGCCCGATACCTCACTCGAGCAGACGATCAAAACCAGCCTTGAGACCAGGGTGCTCAACCCTCAAACGCCCACACCTTCAGATGCACGATCCGATGATCCAAGCCAAATCAACCCCGATCAACTGGTGGATAACATCGAAAAAACAATCGACCTGCGTGTGATCAGCACCTGCCTGACGCATGGCCGTCCGTACACTTTCCCAAACGACCGTGAAGACATTTACTTCAACCGCTCCGAACTCGAACGCTTCTTTCCCAAACAAGTGATCGAACACATGATTGCGCACACCAGGATCAATTCAAAAACAGTTCGTTTGATCATCGAAGAACGCCAACGGCAAGCCACTGAAAAAGGCACAACCTACGCGCTTGAGCAACACGACCTGTTCGCCCTGCCCGTTGCCCGTGACCTGCCCGTGATCTTCGCAGTACGCATGAGCCTGAGCTTCCCGGTGCTGTTCTCAATGCTGCCATTGTGGGCCAAAGATTACCGCAGCAAACGCAACCTCAAACCCGGACGGATCACCAACCTCGAGAAAGTCTGGTTCACTGATGGCGGCATCAGCAGCAACTTCCCAGTGCATTTGTTCGACGATCCGCTGCCCGCCCGTCCGACGTTCACTTTGAACCTGCGCAGCCCTGGCCTGACCGAAACAATTCACGATTTTCGCAAGCAAGACTTCAATCAAAACAACCTCTCGAGCCCAACCAACAAAGATTTTTTGAATCAAAGCGAACAGGTCGTGCTGCTCAAACGGGGTTTCACCGATTTCATTGAAGACGAAGCATCCAATGAAGGTGATCCGGTTGGCATTGCCCGCGTTCAGGCCTGCAACGTCACTGACGCACAAGTCCATGCAGCAGACTGGTGGTGGCGGATCGGCGAAGAACTGGATCGATCCAGCAACAAGCACCGCGACGCCCTCGCGCACGCGACGGATGCGTTCACGCAAATCTTTGAATCGGCCCGCAACTGGCAAGACAACACCATGATGCGCCTGCCCGGATTTTACGACCGTGTTGTTCACGTGCTGCTTGAAGGCTCGAGCGGTCAGCTTGTTGGATCTTGGTGTGCTGGAACGCACCGGGCGTGGCAAGTTTGTTTTGGCGAGAGGTTTTTACGAGTTCGCGGGTCGCAAAGGTGAGTACACCCGCAAACGCGGTTTGGACCACGACACGAACAAGGAATTGCTGATCAAACACATTTGGGATAATCGAACCCAGGGCAGTCCGTTGCGTGATCTGATCGAGGTGCTGCCCGCGCTTGGCGAGCGGCGGGTTCGGCAGTTGTTGCAGGAACTCAAACGGTCCCGCAAGATTCACACGGTGGGCATCACCCGGTCGGCGCGTTGGTTTCCGGGAGAGCCGGATTAGACAAGAGAATCAACACCAGTATTGATTTATCAACAATTCAAATGCTTAAAAAGTAGGAAATTTGCGTTCAGCACAGTGTTTCTATTAGACAAGAGATTATGTATTATGACGCATAATACATGTCTAATTGACCCTAAAAGAACCCAGTGGGTGTGGGCCTCGAGCTTCTGAAATCACCGGCTGCATGATTTGAGTGCCCGCCCAAACGCCAAGCGAGCCACCATGAACACGCCGACCAGAATGCCCGAAAGCACGTAAGCATCCAAATCCCCTCGAGCCCGAGCAATGTAACGCCAAGCCACCGTGAACGCCCCGAGTGCGAACAGGATCGGTGCGAGTGCAATCCCGGATTCCTCACGGTCCACGCTGCCCTGACCCAACTGAGCGACCTCTCGAGATTTCACCATTGGTTCGCTCGAATGGTATTTGACCAGCCGCTCGAGTTCACCCGGAATCCCAGCGGCAATGGCGAGCACCCGTTGTTTGTAAACGGCTTCATCGTCGGTGTGAATCTGGTGCTCGAGCATCAAACCTTCCAGAATCGTGCTGGCATCTCGAGGATTGAACTGCTCGAGTCGGAGTTCTTCAAAAACCTTCCAAGCACGTTTCGTTCCAGCCTTGCTCAACACCTCGAACGGAGCGGCGCAAACGAGCGTGCAGACCTGCTCGAGTTCAACCACCCACGGCACAATGGTTGGCGAAATCCCAGTCAGGTCATCAATCACGATCACGGCTCGAGATTCACGGGCAGCATATTTCTCAAGTGAATCCGTCAGACTGCGGGCCTTCGTGTCGTTGTTCGGATTAAACTTCATCCACAGTTTGCGTGTTTCCTCGAGATCCGTGTACAAGGCATCTTCTGGCAGGAACGAGCAAGCATCCAAAGCTCGAGCATCAAAGAGCCGATTGAACACATCGCGCAAGAAATTCGCAAACGGCGCAACCCGCTCGAGTTTCAGCACCAACGTTTCCACCTCGAGAACGCCTGCCGCGTGATCGAGCAATGCCGACTTGCCAATCCCGCCACGCCCGAGGACGAGCACGCTGCGTTGCTTGCGAACATGCTCGAGCAGGGTTTGCGTTTCGGATTCTCGAGCGGTGAAGGTTGGCATCCCATCAGGGTAAAGCGTGAGGGTCGAACGCTACAAAGTGCATAAGGGGTTTTTACTCGAGTGGTTTGGTGCTGGCCCGCACGATCATCCTGGTTGGAATTAAGGTACGGCATTTGGCGATGGTTTCACCACGAATCATGGCCATCAGGTTGTCCACGGCCATCTCGGCCATCTCGCGCACCGGATGGTAGAGGGTGGTCAGGCCACCGGCAATGAAGTCAGATCCAAAAATGTCATCGAAACCCACCAGTGAGATGTCTTCTGGGATGCGCAGTTTGAGGTTGATCAAGTCTTGGGCCAGGACCGCCGCTTGCAAATCGGTTGGTGCAAAAACCGCCGTTACCGGATCGGGTTCGGTCATCAAGGCCCGCAGGTGCTGGATGTCACGGACTTGGGCGGCCTCGCCAGGATGGAGGCCCGCTTCACCAAGGGCCTCGAGGTAGCCTTGGTGACGCAAGGCAAAATGGGCGTTGCGAATGGTTTGTGCATTGCCGTAAAAGGCGATGCGACGGTGGCCCAACTCGAGCAGGTGACGCACCGCCATTCTGCCACCGCCCTTGTGGTCCACGTCGGCGTAGCCCACGCCGGGCGGCACGTTCTGCGTCCAGAGGGCCACCATCGGCACACGGCTCGGATCGAGTTCGTTGAGCAAACGGTTTGGTGTGCGTGGATCGGTGCGAATGATCAGGCCCTCAACTCGGCGGTCCATGTAACGGCTCGGGTCGTCGTCTTCAGGGTTGCCGGGTTGCGGGTAGATCACAAACGAACCCTGTTTGTGACGCCGGATCGCTTGGGTCAGGCCAGCCAGGATCGCGCCATCGAAGCTGATCTGGACAATCTCGAGGCTGGACATTTGCAGGCCGCTGATCTGCAAGGCCATTGAGCGCCCAGAACTGTCGAATTCGTTGAGGACAATGCCGATCTGTCCGCTGCGACGGTTGCGCAGGTTGCGGGCGCTGCTGTCTGGCACGTAGCCAAGCCGGGCTGCGGCCTCTCGGACTTTTTGCGTGGTGCGGGCGCTGGCGCTGTAATCGTTGGCGGTCAGCACCTTCGAGACGGTTGATGGGCTGACCCCGGCTGCGGCGGCAACGTCTTTGATGGTCACGGGTTGAATGGTTCGAGAGGGTGTTTTCAAGCTCATGCGGGGCCTCGGGTGGTGTGTGCAGTTTAATCGAAGGCCGCCAGGGATTCGAGCACTTGACCGTTGGCATCAAACAGCGTTTGGTTGTCCCAGCCGTTGCCTGCACCCGGTTTCCAGGGAATGCCCGCAAGCCAAGCCGATTCCCAGTAAATGAGGCCGCGCCCAAGCCCTCCCGGTGTGCGGGCCACGAGTGAGGCCAGGTCGCGCAAGAACAACCCCTGACCACCCGGCGTTGCGGCATACATGGGTGGTAAAGCGCTCGAGGGACCGATGATGTTCGGGTATCCATCGGCATTGGCAAAGGTCCACGGGTAGGCGGTTTCGGCAATCACGATGGGTTTGTGAAAGCGTTTGGCCAGACCATCGATGCTGGTGCGCAGGCTGCCCAGCGGGCCATTCCAGTACGGGTAGTACGAGAGTCCAATCACGTCGAATGGGACCCCCGCCGTTGTGATGCGTTCAAAAAACGATTGCGTCAAAAAAGCGTTCGAGCCGCGATCCACGTGAACCATGACCTCGAGCGGCGCATTGGCGGGCATTCCGGCGCGTGCGCCCTCGATGCCTGCCCGCAGCAGCGTGGCGAAATCCTTGAACCCATCCTGGCTCGAGCCTTGAATCTTGCCAAGTGGATAGAGCATCCCGTTGGTGATCTCGTTGCCCACCTGAACCATGTCCGGCGCAGTGCCCTGAAAGGCGAGTTCGGCGATCACATCCCGCGTGTATTCGCGCAGCGATTGCGCCAGCGTGGGCAAATCCTGACCACGCCAGCGGGCCGGAATGTCTTGATGGCCCGGATCGGCCCAGGTGTCCGAGTAATGCAAATCGAGCAAGAATTTCATGCCCGCCGCTTTGCTGCGCAAGGCCATGCGTTTGACCTGCGCAAGGTTGTTGAAGCCCGCCTCCGGGTCCACCCACAGACGCAACCGCACGAGGTTGCCATGATGCCGCGCCAAGATCTGTTCGGCAGGAGCGGTGATGCCGTTCTCGGAAAAGCTTTTGCCGATGTCCTCGAGTTGAATCAAGGTGGACAGGTCGTGACCAATCAGCATGGCGGGCATGTTCGACACCCAAGCAAAGAGGCGCAGCGCACCAATGCAGGGCAGGGCCTGTGAACCGGTGACGCTCAAGCGCACGTAGCGGGCGCTCGCATCAAAAGCAGAAATTCGCGTTGCCCAGGCCAGGACCGGTTGCGAATCTGAATGCACCGGCTGCCATTGTGAACCGCGCAGGACCTCGAGCGTGGCCGTGAAACCGCTGGCGGTGCTGGCCCAGGTGATCGCGCTGCCGGTCAAACGCCGATCTGCCCCGAGATCGATTTTCAAGGTGTACGTGTGACTCCGGCTCGATGGACACCACTGGCTGGCCGGATCGCCATCGAGGATGTTGCCCAGAACCGTTTTGCCATCGGTGCCACTGATGGGCCGTCCAATGGCCACATCCAGGCCAGATGGAAAAACGGGGTTGGGCATGGGTGCTCCTAGCGTGAGCCCAAGCGCGAGGGTGCCAACAATCACAGCAGTGAACCGTCTGCCTCGAGTCACACCTGCCTCCAGAATGCGCAAAGATTGGAAATCGATTTCATTTTACGAGGATAGCATGGGTCAACCCCGAACGCCACCTGAATGGGTCAGGCATGCCGTGCAATTGGACGAACGACTGTCGGTGAGCGATTAAGTACATCCTGTCAAGGATGTACGCAACAGGTTGAAATCTTGGACAAAGCCAAATTGATGATGAACACAACGAAAACCCGACTTGATCCAAGATTTCAGATGTCCAAGTTTCAGCCGGGAGATACTTAGTGCAGCCCACCGCTCGAGCATTAAACCTCTGATATTTGTCCATCAGACAATCTCATGATGGGGTCTTGACAAATGGCCCAGAGGGGTCCAGAGTAGAAATCGATTTCCAAAACCCAAAGGAGAACCATGAAAAAGACATTGCTTGCCCTTGCCATGCTTTCAGCATTCGGCTCTGTTCTGGTCGGACGGGCCGCCAACGAAAAACTGACCATCTGGACTTCGCTCGAAGGACCAGAACTCACCTGGCTCAGCGACACCGCCAAACGCTTTGAAGGCACCGCCGCTGGCAAAGGCCACAGCGTCGAGGTGGTGTTCATTCCGTTCAATGAAATCAACAACAAATTGATTCAGAGCGCCCCAACCGGGCAAGGTCCAGACGTGATCGGCCTGATCCCACACGACCGGATTGGACCGTTGGCCAGCGCGGGTGTGCTCGAACCGGTGGCCTCGTACCTGAGCAGCAGCCAGAAAAGTGACACGCCAACCTCGAGCATGGACGCGCTGAGCTACAACGGCAGCCTGCTTGGCTTCCCGGCCTTCGGTGAAGCGGTGGCCGTGATCTACAACAAAAAATTGCTGCCCGCCGGAATTCCCAAATCCTGGAGTGCGTTCATCTCGGGTGCGCAAAAACTGACTGATGCGTCGAACCAGAAATTTGGCTTCCTGGCGAACATCACGCAGCCGTACTCGATGTTCGGATTTTATTCTGCGATGGGCGCTTACGTGTTTGGCAAGGACAGCAAAGGTGCCTTAAATCCCAACGATGTTGGCCTGGGCAACGAGGGGGCGGTCAAAGGCGCACAACTGGCCAACGACCTGCGGTACAAGTACAACCTCGTGCCAGATGGCACCCAAGATGGTCAGGTGCAAAAAGACCTGTTCTTGCGTGGCAAGGTCGCCATGTGGCTGACCGGCCCGTGGGATGTGGGCGACATCAAAAAATCTGGCATGGAATATGGCATTGGCGTGCCACCACGTCCAACTGGAGCCGTGGGCGATTTCTCGCCGTTCATCGGCATTCAAGGCGTGCTGGTCAGTGCCTACGCCAACGACAAGAAGCTCGCCTCGAGTCTGGCGCAATTTGTGGCAAACAGTGACAATCAACTCGCCATGAACAAAATCGGTGGACGCATCCCCGTTTCGAAACGGGCTGTGACCAAGCTCAAAAGCGATCCGGTCGTCACAGGCTTTGGGGCCGCGATCAAAAAGGGTATTCCGATGCCAAACATCCCCGAAATGGGCAAAGTGTGGGACCCTTGGGGTTCGGCGATTGCCCTGACCATTCAAACGGTTACACCCGATTACAGCGGGATTCTCGGCAAAGCCGTGACGCAAATCAAAGCGGGCAAATAATATCAACTCCGTTTTGGCTTGTTCGGTATTTTTGAAAAAGCCAAAACCGCGCTAGAGCGCGTCAGAGACATGATCAACTCACCGACAGACACAGCGGTGAAACCGCGCAGTTGAAAGGTGAGTTGATCTAACCGATTCTCGAGCCCCAAGTTGAACCGTTGTGGGTCTCTTTGCCAACCCACGGCGGTTCTTCGCTGAAGGTCTCGAGACCTCGCTTTGCACCTTGCCAAAACCCACGCCGAAAGGAACCTGGCATGATCGCCCCGAATCAATCCAACCCAGATCGCCTGAACCTCGCCTGGCTGAGCGCCGGTCTGCTGCTGATCGTCGGGCTCGGCGTGGGCGTCTTTGCGTTGCTCGAGCGTTGGTTCCCAGGCGTGCCAGGCTGGGTTGGTTTGCTGCTCGCGGTGCTGGTTCTGAGCGCAGGGCTGCTGGTCTTGCAGCGGCGTGTTGTGGCTTTGCAAAACTGGTTGTACCTGCTGCCCGCCGTGCTGTTCTTGCTGGCCTTCACGGTCTATCCGCTCGGCATGACCTTGTATTACGCCTTCACCAATTATTCGGCCACGACCTCCGGGCGTCCAGACAGTTCGACCCAAGTTCGGGTGCTGCGGCTCGAGGATCACGCGGTGCGGGTGGTCGATGCGCCCGATCTGACCCGCTTGCGTTGTGGCACCAGCGACTGCGCCGATGAACGCATCGAGTTGCGTGACATCGCACAGGGCGCACGCTCGGGCCTGAGCTTCACCGTGGTTCAAGCCGAAGGGTTGAAGCTGACCTTGCGCGAGGCGATGCCTGCCGGGTTCACGCCCAGCCTGCTGCGCCGCATCAGCGTGGTGCATTGGGTTGGGCTGAGCAATTTTCAAGACATTGTGATCAACGCCTCGGCCCAACTCGGCCCCGTACTCAATTGGAACCTGGTCTTTGCCCTGTTCACCACGGTCTTCAATGCTGGGTTCGGCGTGCTGTTTGGCTTGCTGCTGCACAACAAACACTTGCGCTTTCGCAACATTTACCGTTCGATCCTGTTCTTGCCCTGGGCCATTCCAGCGGTGATCTCGATTCAGATGTGGCAAACGCTCTTCAACACCAATTTTGGCGCGGTCAATCGCCTACTGGGGCTGTTTGGCGTGCCGCCCGCCCCCTGGCTGGACGATCCACTCTGGGCCAAAGCCGCCGTGCTGCTGGTCAACCTCTGGCTGAGCTTCCCGTACTTCATGACCGCCACACTGGGTGCACTGACCACGATTCCCGAAGAACTCTTCGAGGCCGCCGAAGTGGACGGCGCGACGCCCTGGCAACGCTTTCGATTCCTGACCGTGCCGCTCTTGCAGATGCCATTCACACCGATTCTGCTCTCGAGTTTCGCCTCGAGTTTCAACAACATCAATTTGATTTTTTTGCTGACCGGCGGTGGCCCGGTGCGCGAGGGCCAACTGCCGAATGCGCAAAGCACGGACATCCTGCTCTCGTGGGGTTACAAGACCGCGTTTCAATCCGGTGGCGGTCAACAGTACGGTCTGGCGAGCGCGATTGCCGTTGTGGTTGGCATCATCACGGTGCTGATCTCTGTATTCAACTTCAGGCTCAGCGGTGTCTTCAACGAGGGCGAGGCCCCGGCCAAATCATCGGCCAAATCATCGGCCAGATCATCGGGTCAGTCGAGTGCCGCATTGACGCGCATCGCGGCTTGGCTGGCGGTGGGGGCGTTCGGGCTGACGCTGGTTTGGGCGGTGATTCAACTGGCTGCGACGCTCAAACCGCGCTCGTTTGCGATCCTCTACCCGGTCAGCGGCCCACTGCTGCTGTTGCTTGGGTTGGCGCTGGTGGTGGCCCTCGTTGCCGGGATTGCCTGGATCACGCACCGTGTCGCGCAGGCTCGAGGACGGCGCGGCACGTACCTGAGCATTCTTGGCACGCAACTCACGCACGGGTTTTTTTGGATCGTGATTCTGGGCGCGTTGTACCCGATCATCTACGTGTTTTCCGCCTCGTTCGATCCTTTAAACCGCTTGACGCAAGCCTCGCTTGGCACGCCCGAAGAACCACTCTTGACCCGAGCCAGAATCGTGCCCTCGTTTGAGGGCTTGAACCTGAGCAATTACGCCAAGCTCGTTGATGGCGTGGTGATTCACCCTTGGCAATGGGGGTTGCTCGTCCTCGCCGCGCTCAGTGTGCTCGTCTGGCTGATCCTGCAATCCAGACCAGAATCGCAGACCACCACTCGAGGTTTGCTGCACCCTTCTTCCTGGACCATTCTTGCGTTGCTTGCCGTGGTGCTGCTGATCGCTTCGCTCTCGCCAGCGCAATTCACCAGCGCCAACCCATCCTCGAAATTCTTATTGTGGGTTCGCAACACCCTGCTGATCTCGGGCAGCACGGGTTTGATCACCATGGTCCTGACGACCACAGCCGGGTACGCGCTGTCCCGGTTGCGCTTCGCCGGTCGCTTGCCCTTCCTGAAAACCATCATTTTCGTGCAGATGTTTCCTGGCCTGCTCGGGCTGGTGGCCACCTACGCGCTGGTCAATGCCCTCGGCTTGGTCAACACCTTTTCCGGCCTGATCCTCGCCTACTCCGGCGGGGTGATCGCCTTCGGCACCTGGATTTACAAGGGGTACGTCGAATCCCTGCCCTCGAGCCTCGACGAGGCCGCGCTTGTGGATGGCTGCACCCGCTGGCAAGCATTCTTGCGCGTGATCTTGCCGCTGTCCACTCCGGCGCTTGTGTTCATTTTCTTGCTGCAATTCATTGGCACGTACACCGAATTTTTCCTCGCCAATGTGATCGTCACCGGGGCCGAGAATTGGAACGTCGGCGTGGGGTTGCGCTCGTTTACCGCAGGACAATTCACCGTCAGTTACGGCCCATTCGCGGCGGCAGCGGTGCTTGGGGCCTTGCCGATTGTGGCGCTCTTTTACAGCTTTCAACGGGTCTTTGTCTCTGGTCTCTCGAGTGGCGCGGTCAAAGGTTGAGCGGGCCTTGAGGGGTGCTGGTGAGGGCATGCCTCAAGCTCTTGGATGAGAACGCACACTTCGCCCTGACCAAGTGAGAACCGATTCAACCCACCGCGAGTCCAACCCGATGATCCCCATTCGCCAACATTCCTTTGAGGTTCAGCATGCGTCACATCACCAACATCAATTCGGACTGGCAGTTCATTGCTCGAGACGAGCCACAAGCGCAATTCACGGCGTATGGCGGGCCGCACCAGATGGTCTGCCTGCCTCATAGCAACGCGACTTTGCCGCACAATAATTTTTCGGAGTCCGAATACTGTTTTGTGAGTTGGTATCGGCGTCGCCTGTTCGTGCCGCTCGAGGCGCGTGATGGGTGCGTGTTCATCGATTTTGATGGCGTGATGATTGCCGCCCAGGTCTTTCTCAATGGGCAGTGGGTTGGCGAGCACAAAGGTGGTTTCACACCATTCAGCGTTGAGGTCACGGCATTGGTGCGTTTCGGACAGGACAATTGGCTGAGCGTGCGTGTGGATTCGACCGAACGCAGCGACATCCCGCCATTTGGCGGACTGGTCGATTACTTGACCTTTGGCGGCATCTACCGTGATGTGTTTTTGCGTGTGACCGAGCCGGTGTTCGTGCAAGACATTGCGACTCGAGCCTTCAACGTGCTGCAAGCCAGCAAGGGGCTCGAGGTGATCGTCAACGCCAAAAACTCGATCAATTCAGCAGGCGAACTCGGTGCGAGCGTCACGCTTTACGACCCGAGCGATCAAGTCATGGCTCAAGCACACACGCTCTTTGCGTTCGGACCTGAGCGCGAACACGCTTTCCATGTTCGGTTCGAGGATGTACCAGGATTGGACCTGTGGGAGCTCGAACATCCAACCCTGTACCGGCTCGAAGTTCGGCTCGAGAATGGCGACTCGCTTGAGACCTCGCTTGGCTTTCGCAGCGCCGAATTCCGCGAGGATGGTGCGTTTTACCTCAATGGCAACGCGCTGAAATTGCGTGGCCTGAACCGGCATCAGAGCTACCCCTACATCGGCATGGCAGCCCCGGCACGCCTGCAAGCATTGGATGCGCAGATCCTCAAATTCGATCTCGGGTGCAACATCGTTCGCACCAGCCATTACCCGCAATCACCACACTTTCTGCAAGCTTGCGATCAGATTGGCCTCTTGGTGCTCGAGGAGATTCCCGGCTGGCAACACATCGGTGACGCGGCCTGGAAAGAGCTTTCCCTCGAAGAATTGCGGGCCATGATCGTGCGTGACCGCAACCACCCGAGCATCATCATGTGGGGCGTGCGCATCAACGAATCAGCGGACGATCACGGGTTTTATGCCTGCACCAACGCGCTCGCGCAGCAACTTGACCCGACCCGACCCACCGGTGGTATTCGTTGCTTTCATGGCAGCGAACTGCTCGAGGATGTCTACACCATGAACGATTTTAAGTTCGACCTTGGCCCGCCCGATGCCCGCAAATACCTCGTGACCGAGTACGGCGGTCACATGTACCCGACCAAAAGTTTCGACCAGGAAGAACGGGTGCTCCAACACGCACTGCATCACGCGCACGTGCTCAATCAAGTCTACGAGATGCCCATCGCGGGTGGCATCGGTTGGTGCGCTTTTGATTACAACACCCATGCCCAGTTCGGCAGTGGCGACC
This sequence comes from Deinococcales bacterium, assembly GCA_031418155.1. GTDB lineage: Bacteria > Deinococcota > Deinococci > Deinococcales > JAAFIG01 > JANOWZ01. Next base: position 1,876 of record JANOWZ010000473.1, on the reverse strand, counting down.
GCATCTGCTACCACGGCGTGATGGACATTTTTCGCCAACCCAAACTGATCGCGGCCCTCTACGCCGCGCAACTCGAGCCAAGCACACGCATCGTGCTCGAGCCGATCACATACTGGACCCGAGGCGATCAGGACGAGGGACGCATCTCACCGTTGTGGATTTTTTCAAACCTCGAGCGTGTCGAAGTCATCGTGGACGGCACGAACCTCGGTGCGGCCCGCCGCAGCGAACGCTTCGCACACCTGCCCCAAGCCCCATTCGTTTTCGATCACATTCCGGGTGGTTGGGGCGAGCATTTTGGTGAACTCGAGGTGATCGGCTTCCTGGCGGGGCAAGTCGTGGCCAGCAAGAAAATCGCCGCTGATGGCGTATCCACCCGACTCGAAGCGAAACTCGATCACGCACAGATTCTGGCCGACGGCAGCGACATGACGCGCCTGAGCCTGAAGGCCACCGACGATTACGGCAATATTCAACCATTCGCCATGCATGCCGTCCAACTCGAGCTTTCCGGTCCTGGCGAACTCATTGGCCCCAATCCAGCCGTACTGATCGGTGGGCGCGTCGCGGTGTTTATTAAATCCACGCGAACACCCGGCACGATCCGCATTCAAGCCAGAACGGATCGACTTCAGACAAAAACGTTGGTGCTCGAGAACTTGCCAGTCATGGCTGCTTCTATCAGGGGATAGTCGTTGTCAGACTCTTGCTGCCTGCTCGAGTTCTAAAGGCTCGAGCAATGCCGATTTGCCAATCCCGCCTCGCCCAAGAACCAGCACGCTACGTTGCTTGCGCACATGCTCGAGCAAAGATTGTGTTTCAAGTTCTCGAGCGGTGAAGGCGGGCATTGCGTCAGGGTAAAGCGTAAGCCGCAAGAACTACAAAACGAAACGCCTCAATGCGCTACACTGCCTCATGACTGTGAAACTCTCCGAACACCTTGAAAAACGGCTCGAAGAGGCGGCCCGTTCCAGAGGGGTTTCTTCCGAGGACCTGATCGAACAGGCCGTTGAGTCATTCTTGGCCCAAGCACCACGCCAGAATGCCAAAGGTTTCGTGATCCCCAGTTTTGTTGGCAGTGTGGCCAGCAGTGACCCAAGCTGGATTGATGAGCATGAAAACCTGCTGTGGAATGAGGGTGGAAGCGAGCATGGCACTGATCGCTGACACCGGCGGCATTCTGGTGTTGTTGGACCGTAACCATCCCAAACACCAGGCGGCCCTTGAAAGCTTGGACGAACGTTTGATCGTGCCATCACTGATTTTACCCGAAGTGGATTATTTGTCCTCGAGGTTGCCCCGAGGTGCGATGGCTGCATTCATGCGCAGCTTGTTGACACGAGAATTCGAGTATCACGAACTGGACCTCGCGGACCTTGAACGGGCAAATGAGATCATGCTTGGGTACAGCGATGCCAATGTGGGTTTGGTCGATGCGGCGGTGGTGGCGGTGGCGGAACGTTTGAACATACGGAGAATTTTGACGATTGATCAGCGTCATTTTGGGTTGTTCAAACCCAGGCAGTTGGGATTCCTTGAATTGCTGCCCTGATTGATTGGCCTGATTGACTGCCCTGAAATAAAATCAAGTTGTCAGCATCTCGAGGTACGGCGTGATCACCTTCTGTACCCGGTTCGCTTTCGCCATCCGCCAGAGTTCATCGCTGGTAAATCGCTGCTCGAGAAATCCTTGTTTGAGCGCCTCGAGCGCCACGTCCAGTCCAATCTTGTGTCGGTACTTGAAGCAGTCCGCGATTGTGCGGGCCGGGTTGCTGATCCGAACCGGCACGCCATCAATCACGACCGTCTCGAGGCCGAGATCAAAGTGTGCCGCATCAAAGAAGTGAACCCGAACACCCTCGAGTTTCGGTTTGTG
>JANOWZ010000472.1:0-2221 GCA_031418155.1 Deinococcales bacterium | reverse complement strand
GGCGTTCACGGCCAATCACCACGCCTGAAGCATGAACGCTCGAGTGTCGTGTCAGGCCCTCGAGCGATTGCGCGATCTCGAAAACCTCTCGGGCTTTGGCGTTTTCGTTCAACATCTGCTGAATGTCCGGCACGGATTCTCGGGCCTTTTCGAGCGTTAAGGCCCGACCGAAAACGACCGGTACGAGTTTTGAGAGTTTATCGGCATCGGCGAATGGCAACTCCATCACGCGGGCGACATCTTTAAAGCAGGCCCGAGAACTCATGGTTCCGTAAGTGGCGATCATCGCCACCTTGTCGTCGCCATACTTGTTGCGCACGTATTCGATCACCTCGTTGCGGCGCGTGTCCGAAAAATCCACGTCGAAATCTGGCATCGAAACACGGTCGGGATTCAAGAACCGCTCGAACAGCAGGCCGTAATGCAGCGGGTCCAAGTTGGTGATGCTTAAGGAATACGCAACCAGCGATCCCGCGCCCGAACCACGACCGGGACCAACGCGGATGTCCTGTTTTTTGGCCCAATTGATGAAATCTGCGACGATCAAGAAGTAATCCGGGAAACCCATGCGAACAATCACGCCGCACTCGTACTCGGCACGGCGCAGGATCACCAGCGCGTGCGCCATGCGTTCTCGAGTGGCTTCGTTCGCCTCAAGCGCGTCCAAGCCGGGATACTGCGTGTACTTTTCGCCGCGATACTGTTCAACCCATTCGGTCGCCATATACGCGACGATCAAAATCAACGTCTCGAGATTTGCTGTCTCAACCTCAAATCCTGGAATCCGAGCAACAACTCGAGCGTTCTGACCGGCACTCAATTTCTCAAAACTCGAGGTCGTGTACTCGCGCCAAACCTCAGTCGTCATCAAGGCTGGGAAGCGCACGTTCAAACCCTCGTAGACTTGGACGCGCAACTCCTCGTCCATCGTGCGACCCTCGGGAATCGGCAGCGCGGGCATTTGATACACTCGCTTGTTACCGATTGGAAGCTCGAGGTTGCACTTGTCGGCGATCACATAGGAGTTGTCGAAGATTTCCTCGCCCCACTCGCTGGCGGGCAGCATCTTCTCCATCTCGTCTCGGGTCTTGACGTAAAAATCGTTGCAGGGAAACTTGAAGCGTTTCTCCTCGCTCATCAGGGCTTTGGTCTGAATCGCCAGCAGCGTCTCGTGCGCAAACGCATCCTCGTGACGCACGTAATGCCCGTCGTTCGTGGCAACCATGCCGACACTGTACTTTTGTGCCCAAGCTTTCAGGATCGGATTGACCTTGTGCTGCTCGGGCAGGCCGTGGTTCTGAATCTCGATGTAGTAATCGTCCTTGAAGACATCCAAATACCAACGCAATCGCGCCTCGGCATCCTCGAGCCGGTCCTGCAAGATCAGGTTCGGCACTTCTGCCCCCAGGCAACCGCTCATGGCGATGATGCCCTCATGATGCAACGCGAGCACTTCACGGTCGATGCGCGGCTTATAGTAATATCCCTCGAGATACGCAATCGAAGCGAGCTTGCACAAATTCTGGTAGCCCTTGAAATCCTTGGCCAGCAAGGTCAGGTGGTAATGCCCGCCGTCCACGTCTTTGCGTTGCGTGCGATCAAACCTCGAGCCCGCCGCGACATACGCCTCGTACCCGATGATCGGTTTGACCCCGAATTCGCTGGCGTACTTGTAGAACGTGACCGCGCCGTGCATGTTGCCGTGATCGGTCATGGCCAGCGTAGGGTTGGAATCTGAAGTTTTCGCCACCCATTTCAGCAAATCCTTGACCCGAGCCGCACCATCAAGAAGCGAGAATTGAGTGTGCTGATGGAGGTGCGCGAATTTTCTGGAAGCACTCGAGAGCGATGCTTCAATGTTGTGCTCGAGGCTGGCTGGGTTGGCTTGGTCCGACATGGCGGTATGCTACCGCCGTAACGTGATTGCCGCCAGACTTGACAAACTGTTGATCGCACGAAAACAACTCGGTCGGATCGGATTGAGCCTCAAGCGCAACTCCTGACCTGTTTTTAATCCAGTGGTTTGCGCACCGCACGCTCGAGCCGGTTCAACGCTTCGAGCAAAATCGGGCGCGAGGTTGCCAGGTTGATGCGCAAGAATCCCTGATAGCCCGCGCCGTAAGACACGCCGTCGTTTAGGCCCACCTTGGCCTCCTCGAGCATGAATTTCTGAGCACGGTCCGCAAAGGCGAAGGCGCGAAAGTCCATCCAGGCGAGGTAT
>JANOWZ010000471.1:0-13792 GCA_031418155.1 Deinococcales bacterium | reverse complement strand
TCAGCCGTTCTCCACCGTTAAAGTGTTCGTTGAGTAAATCAGGCAACCGACGTGCATCGCGTTGGAATCGCGACAAATCGCAATGATTGATAACCATCATCCTCGAGCAATTCCAATCTTGTGAACCTCAAATTACGGCTGCTGCGCCCCAATCGAAATCAAGTCCACATTGGTTGGTAACGCCGTGCCGTAAAAATCGTTGCTGCCCGGATTCGTGATCGCCAATCCCCAGTCTTTGATCGGCGAGGTCGCTTGGAGTTTGTACGCCCCGAGCGTGTTCAGCAGGTACGCATTGTCGAAGGTTCCTCCGGTTCCGGGCGCGGTGAGCAGCGGGTTGCCTTGGGTTCCCACAACCTCTTGTGCAGGTTTCGCCAGTTTGAACGCAGCCAGACTGGTGAACAGCGTGTTTGCTGCGCTCGTTCCTTGGTAGTTGTTGCCGCCAGTGCCAAAGTCACCACCGAATCCGTAGAAGTATGGGAAGGTGTTCGTGCCGGTGTTGTCATGAAAGTAGCGGTTACTATCAAAGCTCAGGTTCGGGTTGCCGCCACCAATCGAGAGCAGGCGAGCGTTGTTCCTGGCGTAAAAGATGTTGTTCTTGACTCGAGCGTTGCTGACCGGCCCGATGGTGTACGTCGGTGTGACTGGCAGCGGATTGAGCGAGCACCCCGGTGATGTCGGTGCGCCGCCATACGTGCCGGGTTTGGTCATCAGGATGGCCGACGCGGGCTTGGTCGCGTTGTCCACAAAAACCGTGTTGTTGTAAATGTCGATCTGATCCATCTGGCCGTAGAAGTGAATGGCCCCGTAGCCGTTTTTGCGTCCGTCGTTCTGGCTGATATTGTAGCGAACTTTGTTGTCGTGCAAGGCTCGAGTGCCTTCATACTGCGCAATCAGGTATCCAGCCCCGTCGTTGTCGTGGCTGTAATTGTACTGCATCACCGAGTTGGTCACGCCGCCGTCGATGTCGAACCCGCCACCGTCGGCGGGACTGTTCGTGCGGTTGTGGTGCGATTCGTTGTATTGAATCTTGACTTGATCCGAGTCGTAGGTCCACATGCCAATCGGCCCACCTTCGGCCTCGTTGCGTTCACCATTGTTGTAGGCGACACTGCGTTCGACCGTGGCGCGTTGGGTGCTGCCGATCAGGATGCGCTGCCGGTGTTGATCTTCAAGCCCGGTTTGCCACGGTGGTTGTACGCCTTGCAATTGCCAACGTAAACGTCCGAATTGGCGTAGCCAACCGTGGTCGGGGTGATCGGCGTTCCAAACGTTTGAATGCCGACCTTGAGGTTGTCATGCACCACGCTGTTGGTGATGAACACATTTTTGAAGCCGCTCTGCCCGTTGCCGCCACCGACGGAGATGCCCGCCACGCCAAAGAAACTGACCTCGAGATCGTGAAAGTTTAGAAAATCGAGTTTGGTGTCGCCTGAGAGTTTGTTGTACGCAATGATGCCGTCTGCGGTGCTCGAGTCGTAGCCGGGACCGATGATGTTCAGGTTGCCGATGTCGTACCCGGCGACGTTCTCGAGGTAGATGCCCTGAGCGCCCGCCTGGTTGATAAAGATGTTGGCCCGTTCGATGGGCGTAAATGTCGTCTTTGTGGGTTGTGCCGGATCGTAGGTGCCGAGTTTGATCGGGCTCGCTGGCGTACCCTGATTTTTTCCCGCCGCGAGGGTGGTGGTAATGCAGATGCCATTGGCCTGTTTGATGTTGTAAACCTTTGAAAATTGCAACAGTTTGAAATGGCTTTTACTGGGGTCGGTGCAGGTCACCACCGCACCCAGGTTGAATGTTTGCTGACTTGCGAACAGGATGCTGTCCCCAGCGTTGAAACCGGTGGTTGCAGCAAAATCGTAGACCTCGGCGATGCTGTGAAACGCATTGACACTGAGGTTCGTGTTGACTCGGTACACAACTCCAACCGCTTGAGCATCCAACCTGGCACTCGAGGTTTGGGTTTCTGGGATGACGTTTGGTACGTTGCAGGCAGTCAAGATCAAACCGGCCAGACCGATCAAGAAAACGTTCTTCATTTTCGCTCCTGTTCTTGAAAATGGCGTGCGTGGATGGCGTTCGATCACTTGAGGTTCGAAGTGGTTCGAGCAAGTTTGAACGCGGCGGACAATGCGATGCCGACCCAGGATGTGGTGGTCCTGAAACGGGTGAAGCCAAATGATGCTTGAGCATGCTGAGATGCGGACTCGAGTGTTGGTCTATCCTTTAACGCCACCAGCGGTGATGCCGGAATAAAAGAAGCGTTGCAGCAGTAAAAACACGATCAGCATTGGCAGGGTGCTGACCACGGATGCGGCCATGATCAGGTCATACGGTGTGCGTCCGACATCGCCCTGCAACGATCCGATCAAGACCGGCAATGTCGCCGCCTGCGGGTCGCGCAAGACCACGGTGGGCCATAGGTAATTGTTCCACGAACCCATGAAGAAGATGATCCCAAGGCTCGCCAACGCAGGAGTCGTGGTTGGCAATACCAGACGCAAAAAGATTTGCAATTCGTTCGCACCATCGATGCGGGCAGCGTCTAGCATTTCATCGGCGACGCTGGTCATGTATTGGCGCATGAAGAAAATCCCGAAGGCGTTGGCGATTCCTGGCACGATCAACGGCCAGGGCGTGTCGATCCAGTGGAAGACATTGCGCATCATCACGAACAACGGCACGAGCGTCACGGCGAAGGGAACGGTCATCGTGCCGAGCATCATGGCGAACAGAATCGGACGACCAGGAAAGTTGAACTTGGCGAACCCGTACCCGCCCAAAGCGCAAAAAAACACCGATGAGACCGTGGCGGTGATGGCGATCAGGAAGCTGCGAATCAATGCTTGCAGCGCGGGCGTCTCGAGGAACAAACGCCGGTAATTCTCGATCGATGGGTTCGCGGGCAGGATGCCTTGGCCGAAAATTTCGCTGAGCGGTTTGAGGGATGAGAGCAGCATCCACAAAAATGGAAATGTCGTGAAGGCGCAGATGGCGATGATCAGAATATAGATCAGCCCGTAGACCGCGTGGTGCGCAAATTCGTTGTTACTCGAGGGTCGTGGATTCGGTGCGATCATCTCGAGCCTCCCGTCATGTTTATCGAGTTCGTGCTCGTGTTTTTGCTCGCTGTCATGATTGATTCCGATTCGTGACGCGCAATTGAATCACGGTGGCGATCACGACGATGGCGAAATAAATGTAACTGAGGGCGGCAGCGTACCCGTACTTGAGGTTGCCAAAGGAATTGCTGAAAATCTCCATCGTTGGTGTGGCGGTCGAATGGATTGGCCCACCGCCGGTCAGGATTGTGGGTTCGGTGAACAAGGCGAACGTGCCGATCAACGAAACCGTGACGCAAAAGACGATCACTGGCACGAGCAGCGGCACAGTGATGTAACGGAAAATCTGAATGCGGTTCGCGCCATCGATCATCGCGGCCTCGTTCAATTCTTTGGGAATGGTTTGCAGGGCGCTCAAAAAAATGACCATCTCGTATCCCGTCCACGCCCAGACAAGCAGCAGTGACACCGAGACTCGAGCCCACCAGACATCATCCAGCCACGGCACGCTGGGAATGCCCAGCCCTCCGAGGAAGGCGTTGGCGAAGCCAGATTGTTTCTCGAGAATCAGGCGAAAGGTGAAGCCCGCTGCGACCATCGAGGTCAGGTGCGGCAAGAAGATCAAGGCACGCCACAACCCTTGCAGTCGCAAGAAATTCTGATTCAGGATCACGGCCATGACCAGTGCCACGAACAGCATCAATGGCACGTGCATCACGAAGATGATGGCGACATTCAAAAGCGATTCCCAGAAGAGGTTGTCTCGAAAGGCAAAAACGTAATTCTCAAAACCAATGAATTGCTCGCGGCCCGGAGCGCCGTTCCAATCGTGGAAACTCAACCAGATCGAGAACAATATCGGGTAGATGCTGAAGGCCGCGAACAGGATGAAAAACGGTGCGACGAAGGCGAGGCCCCAACCGTGCCGTCTGACCCGTTGCCACAGTGAAGGCTCGGCTCGAGGTGCATTGAGGGCAATGCCGATGCTCGGTTGGGGATTATTCACGGATGTTCCGATCTGGGATTTCTGAAGTTCGCTGCGTTTTGCTCGAGGTTGATACGAATACTCTACGGGTGAGAACGGTGGTTTGGGTTTTGATCAACTGCAATATCGTGTATTCGAAAAGCCTGGGTTCCATTTGCTGTACTGGCGAGGGCGTTGCATGCAACTACACTACACAAACCGGTTTTTCGTAGGGCAAAGCATGCTTCGCCCTACGAAGCGAGGATCAATTCGCGTGCAATTTCGCACCGATTCTGACTTTGCGGTTGCCCCACCTCGAGTTCGCTGCGATTCGACTTTAGGTCATTTCCGGCGCGTGCGTTCGCGGATGGCATTGGCAGCGTTCGGCAACACGTCTTTGAGCGCCTGTTTGCCGAGCGCGAACTTCTGAATTTCGATCTGCATCAGGCCGTTGATCTCGGCGTAATCGGACGTGTAGACGGTCGCGTTCGGCACGTTCTTGACGGCCTCGACGAAGACGTTGCGGGTCTTTTGCCCACCGAAGAACGCATCGGGTTCGTCAAACAATGGCGAGGAATACGTGCTCTCGAGGCTGGGGAAAATATCGCTGGCTTTGTACATCGTCAGTTGCGATTCCGAACGTCCAAGGTGGTATTCGATGTACGCCCAGGCCGCGTCTTTGTTCTTGCTGGCCTCGAGAATGGCGAGGTGGCTGCCGCCGTCGTTGCTGGCGCGAACGCGGCTGCCGCTGAAGGTCGGCAGTGGTATCACGCCCCAGTTGCCGCTGGTTTTTGGTGCAATCCAGCTTTTCAAAAAGCCGCCCATCCATGAGGCCATTGGCAGGGTGGCAATTTCGCCTTCGGCCATCGTCTTGTACCAAGGGTCGGTCCAGTTCTCAAAGTCCGCGACGACATCGGCGGCAAAGACTTTCGCCATGAACTCGAGCGCCAAACGTGCTCGAGGGTCCTTGTCAATGGTCACGGCTCCGTTCTTGTCCACGTAACCGGTTCCCTGTTGCCACATCAACGTTTCGAAGAGTCGTGCGTCGTTGCGGGCTTTGGCGAGCGGCAGCATCTTGATGCCGGTTTTGTCTTTGATCGTTTTGGCAGCTTTGAGGTAGTCGTCCCAGGTTTTCAGGCTGCTGGCATCCACGCCCGCCTTTTGGAAAATGTCGCGGCGGTAGTACATGGCGACCGGGCCGCTGTCCCACGGCATCGAGTAGTAGCGGTTTTTGAGTTTCGCCGCGTTCCATTTGTAGGCGTTCATTTTCTTTAGGTACGGTTTGACGCGATCCGTGACATCGGCGAACAATCCGAGGCCGACGAATTGCGCAAGGTTGGAGTCCTCGACCAGCGTCACGTCCGGGCCGCCTGAACCGGCGGAAAAGGCGAGTTTGAGGCCCTGGTAGGTGTCTCCGGCGGATTTCTGGACGTACTTGATGCTGACGTTCGGATATGCCTTGGAGAACGCGGCATCGACAGTTTGCAGCGCGGCGCTCGGGTCTTTCCAGGCCCAAACGGTGATCTCGCCCTTGACGTTGGTGTTGACATCGCCTTGGGCCTGCGTACCGAGTTGCGTGCCGAATTGCACGGCGATGGCGCTGAGCACGAGTGCGGCGGTGAGTTGAATGGCCCGTTGTTTCATGGCTGCCTCTTTCTGGTGCGTGATTTGTTGGTCTTGCCGGAGGAGCATTTTTGAATGACCCGAATCACCTGCTTTCATGGCTCGAGGTTGCGCTCTGAAGGGCACGCTCGATTGGCGTGTTGGAGTGAGGTCCGACTTTCAATTTGTGAACGCTAACAAATTAGCATGGTTCGAGAACTCGGTCAAGCTCATCTCAGCTACAATTTGAAAAATCTCGAAAATATACCTTCATGAAAGCGTCTAAAGTCGCTTGTCTCGAGAAGCCTCGATCAACTATGGTCATCTCGAGTTCAACTCCATTCTTCAATTTAAATGTTAGCGATAACAAAATGTGGTATAACCTGTTTAACACCATGATCAAGTCCCGCACCACCACACTCAACGATGTTGCCGCACTCGCGGGCGTCTCACACCAGACGGTCTCAAGGGTCGTCAACGGACACCCCAGCGTCTCCAAAAAGGCGCTCGAGCGAGTGCAAAAAGCCATCAATGAACTGAACTACCAACCCAACAGCGCCGCCCGTCACCTGGCGACGCAACGCTCCAAGGTCATCGGCGTGGTCAGTTACGGCCTGATCCATTACGGCCCGGCGCAACTCCTGACCAGCTTCGAGCAGGCCGCGCAAGTTCGCGGTTACGGCCTGAGCAACGTCAATGTGAATGACCTGACCTTCGAGGAGATCAGCCGTGCGATTCAAAGCCTGCGGCGGCAACGGGTGGACGGCATCATCCTGTTTGCGCCGCTGGTCAACATCGAACAGACGCACCTCGAGCAAATCTGTGCAGACCTGCCGCTGGTCATGACCGATGCCGAACCGCAGGCGGGCCGGTATGTCACCATCATCGATCAGTTCACGGGCGGCAGGTTGGCGGCGCAACACCTGCTCGGGCTTGGGCACAAACAGATTGCGCTGATCACCGGACCGCTCGATTGGTACGCCGCAATTCTGCGCCATCAGGGTTGGCAAAGCGTGCTGCAACAGGCCAGAATAGAGGCGGTCGCCACGATAGAGAGCGACTGGACCCATGCCGGAGGCTACCGCGCCACGCTGCAACTGCTCGAGTCCGGCGTGAGCTTCACGGCCTTGCTGGTCGCCAACGACCACATGGCGCTCGGCGCACTGCGGGCCATGCACGAACGCGGCGTGTCATTGCCGCAAGATGTCTCCGTGGTTGGCTTCGACGATGCGCCCGAGGCGGCCTACCTCGAGCCGCCACTGACCACGATTCGCCAAGACTTCAGCACGCGAGCGCAACAGGGCCTTGACCAGCTTATTGCGCAAATAGAGAATCCCGCCGACAGTCACCAACTCACCATGCTCGTCCCGGAGTTGATCGTGCGCGAAAGCACCGCGCCGCCACGGCCACAGTAATTTTCTCGAGTTGTACCCAGTCACGACCGAATTTGTTCTGGTCGGGAGGTTCCTTTGTCACACACCAACACCAGATTGCTCGAGACCAGAATGCTCGAAACTGAGATTTTGAGAGCGATCAACCGCAGCACCTTGAGCATTTCGTCATTCCTGTCTCAGTCGGGCGGGTGTTGAATGTCGAAGTTCTATTTCGGTGTCGATTACTACCCCGAACAGTGGCCGCGAGAACGCTGGGAAACCGATGCGCAACTGATGCGCGAGGCTGGGTTCAACATCGTGCGCCTCGCCGAATTCGCCTGGGTCAAACTCGAGCCGAGCCAAGGACAGTTTGATTTCGCATGGCTGGATGATGCCATCAAGATTTTGCAGGCGCACGGGCTCGAGGTGGTGCTCGGCACGCCGACGGCATCGCCACCGGCCTGGGTGTATAAGAAAAACCCGGAAATATTCCGCACACTTCCCAACGGTCAACGCCTGACGTTTGGACACCGACGCGGCTACAGCCCGCACCACCTCGAGTATCAGGCGCACGCACAACGCATCGTCACGGCGATGGCGGAACACTACGCCACGCACCCGGCAGTGATCGGCTGGCAGATCGACAACGAATTCGGCGACCGCGATTTCGGCCCGCAGGCACAGGTCGCATTTCAAACCTGGCTCGAGCAAAAATACCTGACGCTCGAGGTACTGAACACCGCCTGGGGAACCATCTTCTGGAGTCACACCTACCAGGACTGGTCAGAGATTCCCGTGCCGCTCGAGTTCTGTGCGCCGCACAATCCTGGCCTCGCACTGGATTTCGCCCGCTTCTCGAGCCGCGCTTACGTTGCATTTCAAGCGCAACAACTCGAGGTGATTCGCGCCCACTGCCCCGAGCATTTCGTGACACACAACTTCATGGGATTTACTTACGACACGCTCGATTACTTCGACCTGGCCGAAAACCTGGATTTTGTTTCCTGGGACAACTACCCGCGCATGTGGTGGAACGTGCGGCATCAACCCGGATCGGCAGGTGTCGCGTTGGCGCACGCGACGATGCGCGGATTGAAACAAAAAAACTTCTGGGTCATGGAACAACAATCTGGACCCGGCGGTTGGGAACAGATCGTGCCCACCCCGAAGCCCGGCGAGATTCGCCTCTGGGCGTACCAAGCCATCGCCCACGGCGCGGACGGCATCGTCTTCTTTCGCTTTCGCACGGCACGCCACGGAACCGAACAATACTGGCACGGCCTGCTCGAGCACGATGGACGCTGCGGACGGCGCTACCAGGAAGCCAAACGAATAGGCGCAGAGATCGCCGAATTGAGTGCGGGCATTGTTGGCTCGAACGTGAATTCAAGCGTGGCGATGTTGCTCAGTTACGATTCGCGGTTCGCACTACAAGCCCAACAGAACAATCCGGCCTTGCATTACGGCGAACAGTTTCAGCATTGGTACTCTGCACTGCATCGGCGAAACGTCGCCACAGATGTGATCTCACCGACCGCCGACCTCTCAAGCTATCGCCTGGTGATCGCACCGCTCTTGCATGTGGTCACAGCAGAGATCGCCTCGAACCTCGAGCGTTTCGTGCGCGACGGTGGGACGCTCCTGCTCACGGCCCGTTGCGGGGTCAAAGACGAAACCAACGCCATCGTCGATCAACCCTTGCCTGGATTGCTCAGAGAATTGGTCGGGGCGCAGGTTCTCGAGTATGAATCGTTGATTGGCGACACCAATCATTTGATTTGCGATGAACCAATGTTGCAAACCAGCATCAACATTTGGTGCGACATCCTCGAGACCAGCACGGCTCGAGTCATCGCCCGTTACAGAGACGATCACTTTGCTAGCGGTGCCGCGATCACGATCAATTCGTTTGGAAACGGTCACGTGATCTACGTTGGAGCACTTGGAGATGGCTCGATTCCCGAAGGACTGATGGATTGGCTGCTCGAGACGGCGAACCTACCGCAAACCCCAACCTCGAGCGTCGAAATCACCGAACGGAGATCACACGATTCCATCATTCGCTTCTACTTGAACCACACCTCTCAACCACAAACGGTGCAACTCGAGCATGAGGGCATCAGCCAGATCAGCGGAAAAAAACTTGGGCGAATCTTGCACCTGGAAGCGTTCGGTGTCGAAATCATTTCGCACCCGCCAACGGCCATTCCAACACCGGATGGTAATGCGCCAAAGTATTTGATCCAAAGCTGAACGCTCGAGAACGTAACCGACCTCCAAACCAAGCTCGAGTTGCAACGAATCACCCTTGAGCGTGGCAAGATTAGGTGAAACACCACGCAACCAAATACTCCCGTCACCTGATCCAAGGAGTGAAAGCATGAATTCATCAATAGATCGCTTCACCATCGGCGTGGATTTTGGAACCCTCTCGGGCCGAGCCGTGATCGTTCGCGTGCGTGACGGGGCCGAACTCGGCAGTGCCACCTTCGATTACCCAAACGCCGTGATGGATCAAACACTGCCCTCGAGCGGAGCGAAACTGCCACCCGAATGGGCCTTGCAAGACCCGCAAGATTACCTCGAGGTTTTCAAACACACAATTCCTGAGGCATTGCGCAACAGTGGTGTGGACGCTCAAGACGTGATCGGGATCGGTATTGATTTCACCGCTTGCACAATCTTGCCGGTCAAGGCCGACGGCACGCCGCTCTCCAAGCTCGAGCAATTCAAAAACAATCCGCACGCCTACGTCAAACTTTGGAAGCACCACGCGGCGCAACCGCACGCAGATCGGATAAATGCGCTCGCCCATGCTCGAGGTGAATCGTGGTTGCCGCGTTACGGTGGAAAAATCTCGAGCGAATGGATGTTCGCCAAAGCCTTACAGGTGCTCGAGGAAGCACCCGAGGTCTACCGTGCTGCTGACCGTGTGCTCGAGGCGGCAGACTGGGTGATCTGGCAACTCTGCGGCGTAGAAACGCGGAACACTTGCACGGCTGGTTACAAGGCAAATTTTCAGGATGGGCAGTATCCATCTCGAGATTACTTGGCGGCACTCAACCCGGATTTCGCGGATTTTGTGACGCAAAAACTTTCGCCCGATCTGGCAGCACTCGGCGCTCGAGCGGGTGGTCTGACGGCTGAGGCGGCAGGCTGGACGGGATTACCGGAAGGCATCGCCGTGGCCGTAGCGAATGTGGACGCGCACGTGGCTGTGCCCGCCGCGAATGCTGTGCAACCGGGCCAGATGGTCCTGATCATGGGCACCAGCACCTGCCACATCATGAACGGTGAAACGCTCGCAGAGGTGCCTGGAATGTGCGGTGTGGTCGATGGTGGTGTCAGCCCAGGCATGTACGGTTACGAGGCCGGTCAGAGCGGCGTTGGCGACATCTTCGGTTGGTTCGTCAGGCACGGAGTCCCGCCCGAGATTCACCAAGCGGCTCGAGATGCGGGATTGGATGTTCACGCCTACCTGACCAGTCAGGCCGAAACGCAAGCACCCGGCGAGCACGGTTTGATCGCCCTCGACTGGTGGAATGGGAATCGCAGCGTGCTCGTTGATACGGAATTGAGCGGCTTGATCGTCGGCATGACATTGGCGACTCGAGCACCAGATATTTACAGGGCCTTGATCGAATCGACCGCTTACGGCACACGCACGATCATCGAAGCGTTCGAGGCATCCGGCGTGCCTGTCAAAGAACTCGTGATTGCGGGCGGCCTGATCAAAAACAAGATGCTGATGCAAATTTACGCCGATGTCACCGGACGAAGCTTGAGCGTTGCCGCCTCGAGTCAAGGTCCAGCCTTGGGCAGCGCAATACATGCGGCGGTGGCGGCTGGCGCGTACCCGGACATTTATGCGGCGGCATCAAGCATGGGTCAATCGCACAAGAATGCTTACACGCCCAACCTCGGGCATCAACGTGTTTATGACGCGCTGTACGCCGAGTACAAGCTGTTGCACGATCACTTCGGACGGGGCGCGAACGATGTCATGAAACGCCTCAAGCACATTCGCAACACGGCACTCGAAAGCAAGCCAAAAAATATGCTCGAGCAGGGGACGAAATGAAACATGCTGCCGCCCGAAAAGATTTGCTGAAGTGGCACCTCGAGTTGCCGAAGAGCGGACTCGTGACTTGGACCGGTGGCAATGTCTCGGCTCGAGTCGATGATGGAATGTTGATCAAAGCTTCTGGCATTTTGTTTGAAGACTTGGCGAGCGAACACATGGTCCATTGCGACATTGATGCAAATGTTCTCGAGACAGATTTCAAACCCTCGAGCGATACGGCCACCCACGCCTACATCTACCGGCACATGCCGCACGTCGGCGGGATCGTTCACACACACAGTCCTTACGCCACAGCTTGGGCCGCGAACGCTCGAGCGATCCCCTGCGTGCTGACCGCAATGGCCGACGAGTTTGGTGGTGAGATTCCCTGTGGCGGTTTTGCCTTGATCGGCGGCGAGCAGATTGGGTACGAGGTCGTGCGCGTGCTGACCGGTCATCGAAGTCCGGCGATTATCTTGCAAAATCACGGTGTTTTCGCCATTGGTAAGAATCCCAAAGACGCGCTCAAGGCCGCTGTGATGTGCGAGGACGTGGCCCGAACCGTCTTTCTGGCAATGCAACTCGGGAATGTGCAACCGATCAAGCAAGAGGACATCGACAGCCTGCATCATCGCTACACGAATGTCTACGGTCAACGCTGAACAGAGGGCGAAGGGCGAAAGGCAAAGGGCGAAGATAAAACCCAAACCCCAGATTGCATCAAACCTCGAGCCTTGACCCGCATCTCAAACCCCAATAGCTGCTCGAGCACTTGCAGTTCCATTCGCCCTTTGCCCTTCGCCAAAAACCAAAAAGGAGACCATGAAAAACCTTGTCACGCCCGAAATCTGGTTCGTCTGCGGTTCACAACACCTCTACGGTCCGGGTCCACTCGAGCAGGTCGCGGGTAACGCTCGAGCGGTTGCTGCCGCACTCGATGCGGCCGATGCCATTCCGTTGAAGGTGATTTTCAAATCGCTTCTGACCACATCCGAAGAAATTCGCGCCTTGATGCTTGAGGCGAACTCGGATCAGAATTGCGCCGGGTTGATCCTCTGGATGCACACGTTTTCGCCAGCAAAAATGTGGACCGCTGGACTCTTGAGTTTGCAAAAACCGTTCTGTCATTTGCACACGCAGTTCAACCGCGACTTGCCGTGGGACAGCGTGGACATGGATTTCATGAATTTGAATCAGGCCGCGCACGGCGACCGCGAGGCAGGATTTTTGCACACACGAATGCGGCTCGGGCGCAAGGTCGTGGTTGGGCATTGGTCCGACCCGGAAGTGCAAGATCGCATCGGCGTTTGGGCTCGAGCCGCGCACGCTTGGCACGATTTGCAGGGCGCTAAATTTGCGCGATTCGGTGACAACATGCGCAACGTTGCCGTGACCGAGGGTGACAAGGTGGCGTTTGAAATGCGTTTCGGCTCGAGCATCAATGGCTATGGTGTCGGTGATCTGGTCGCTCGAGTCAATGCCGTGACCGAACAGGCGGTGACAGATCTTTGTGCCGAATACGAGCAGCAATATGAGGTCGTCCCGGAACTCTGCGTCGGCGGGGCGCGTCACGAATCCTTGTGCGATGGTGCGAGGATCGAACTCGGCCTGCGGGCTTTTCTCGAGGAGGGTGGTTTCAAAGGCTTCACCACCAGCTTTGAGGACTTGCACGGCCTCAAGCAACTGCCGGGACTGGCGGTGCAACGACTGATGGCCGACGGTTACGGCTTCGGCGGCGAGGGCGATTGGAAAACCTCGATCCTCTTGCGTGCCGTCAAAGTCATGGCACACGGTCTGCCTGGTGGCACGAGCTTCATGGAGGATTACACGTATCACCTCGAGCCAGGCAAGCATCAGGTGCTCGGTTCGCACATGCTCGAGGTTTGCCCAACGATTGCGACCGCGAAACCTTCGCTCGAGATTCATGCGCTGGGCATTGGTGGCAAGGAAGACCCGGTGCGTTTGGTGTTCAACGCGCATCTAGGATCGGCGACCAATGTTTCGCTGATCGACATGGGCAGCCGTTTTCGCCTGATCGTCAATGAAATCGATGTGGTCACACCACCAGCCCTGCCAAAACTTCCGGTGGCTCGAGCCGTTTGGGAATGCAGGCCAGATTTCAAGACCGCCTGCGCCGCCTGGATTTACGCGGGCGGGGCGCACCACACCGCCTACAGTTACGCCGTGACTGCCGAGCATCTTGAGGATTTTGCCGAGATCGCTGGGGTTGAACTTGTGGTGATTGATGCCGACACTCGCTTGCGTGAGTTCAAGAACGAATTGCGGCAGAACGATTTGTATTACGTGCTCGCCCAAGGTTTGAGAGTCTGAGGATCAACGCTCGAGTTCAGTCCGAACGCAAGACGATGATGCCCAGCACGACGATCAGTGCGCCGACCACTTTCAAGAGCGTGATCGATTCCTTGAAGACCAGCAAACCCAACGCGAATGACAGCACCGCCTCAAGCCCGAGCACGACCAGGTAGGTCACGCTCAATTCGGTGTCACGCATCGCCACGATCTGCAAGGCTGCCCCGAGCATGAACAGGATGAAAACGACCATGGTTGGTTGCGGGTTGCGCAAACCATCGGCGTATTTCATCACCACGCCACCGAAGGCGAAACTGACGGCGGCGGCAAGCACCATCCATGAATACAGGCTCAATCTCACACATGACCTCCGGGGTGATGCGCTCGAGACAGGTGCACGCGGTAACGATTGCTCGAGATG
>JANOWZ010000470.1:0-3050 GCA_031418155.1 Deinococcales bacterium | reverse complement strand
CTCGAGTACGAAACATTGAAGCTCGAGCTTTCTCGGAAATTCCGATCTGACCGCGAATCGTACACGAACGGGAAAGACAAGCTGGTTGCCCAATTCAACCGTGAGGCCCGAGCCTGGCACATTGGAACAACCGGATTCACGCCAGTGCTCGAGGTGGCGAAAATCTTTGAGACGTACCGGGGTGAATGGATGATCTCGAGCGGCTGGGGTTTGGATGCGTGGCTCGGTGAATCCAGCCGCACGCATCATGATGTGGACATCGTGGTTTGGCGCGACCAACAAACCGAACTCAAACGTTTTCTGCTCGAGAACGGTTGGGATGCGCAGGTCGTGGTTGAAGCCGGAAAGTACAAACCCTGGACTGAGATGGATGCGTCGCTCGAGTTACCAATCTCGCAGGTGCATGCGCGAAAACGCTTGAATGAAGCGCACGATTTGCAATCAACGCATTTTTTGGATTTTCTGATTTCGGAACGCACGGCAACCGATTGGTGGTGGCGCGGCGACAAAACCATCACCGCGCCGCTCGATCAAATTCGCCTAACCTCGAGCCTCGGTATTCCCGTCCTCGCCCCAGAAATCGCGTTGTTTTTTAAGGCCCGAGCCACCATGCGCGAGAAGGACGAACTCGATTTTGGTCACGCACTGCCGAAGCTCAAACCTGCGCAGCGCGAATGGCTTAAGCGTTCACTAACTCAGAAGCTCGAGTCGTTGCAGGTGAACGATCATCCGTGGTTGGCGCGGTTGTGAACGGCTCGCTGCCCGTGACAATCACGTGCAATTCACCAACCGAACGTTCCAAATGTTCAAGCTGCTCAAGCGTGACCCGCAAATCTCGGACCTGATGGCCTTTGAGCGACCGGTTCAGGCGCTGCTCGAGCAGCTTGTCCAACGCAGTTTGGGCTACGCCTTCGGGTTGCTTGGGTTTGCGTTTCCAAAACACAGATTATTATTACTGGATGCCGAGTCCGAAAAGCAAATCGTGATCAGCGACTTCGGCGTTCGTTGCCGCGTTTGAAATTCCCGGTCAGTTTTGCCAGAACAAGCTGCTCCTCGAGCCCTTCAAGTGAGGCAATACGTTTCAGAAACCGTTCGGCCTCGTCATCAGAAATGGTTTTCACGGTTCGCCCGTGATGCTCAAGCAGCACCGAACCGTTCTTCAGGGCGCGATACGAAAACGGCTGGCCCTCGAGTTCACCACGTTTGTCGATGCGAGATCGATCATTGGGCATGAACACAGCTTATGTTCCCCAGGCTGTGACAGCATCCGCCATGTGGCATACGCCGAAAAACAATCTCGCTTGTTAAACTCGAACCTGTGAGCAGCTCCAAATTCTTCAAGCCCGAACAAATTGCCAATCGCGTCTGGGGCGTGATCTCGAGCGATCCAACCTGGATGATGTCGAACGCGGGCATCGTCGATTTGGGTGAGCAAACGCTGGTCTGGGACACGGGCACGTCGCCTCGGGCGGCGATTGAACTCAGGCGTATGGCCGAGGAATTGACGGGTCGCAACGTTGGCATCGTGGTCAACAGCCACCACCACCTCGATCACAGTTTAGGCAATCAAGTCTTTGCTGGCTCGAGCATTGTTTCAACACGCACGACACGGGATTTGATGCGGGCACGGTTCGAGCAATTGCTCGAGGAAGTCAAGGAATTTCCCGAATGGATCGCGCACAGCAAAACGCAACTCGAGACGGTCACGGATGATTTCCAACGTCGCGCTCTGGAATTTGATTTGGCCGAGATGCTGATGATGCAAGAGTTCATGCCAAATTTCAAACCGACCCTGGCGACGATCACGTTTGAAGGTTCGCTCAAGTTTCACGGCAGCGCACGCACGGCTCGAGCCTTGAGTTTCGGTGCGGGTCACACCGGTTCGGACACGGTGTTGCACTTGCCCGAAGATGGCATTCTGTTCGCGGGCGATCTGGTCTTGGTGGATCACATTCCCTGGTTGGGTCATGGTAATCCTGAGGCTTGGCTGGAACGAATCACAGACCTGGAAAAGCTCGAGCCCGTGCAAACAATCGTGCCGGGTCACGGACCTGTTGAAACTCGAGATGCGATTTCCAAGATGCGCGAAACCCTGCTCGAGATGATCGCACTCGCCGACGTGCCGGATGCTCAAGCGCTCGAGCGCGTGCAAGTACCCGAGGCGTGGCACGAATGGGGCCTGCCTTCCGGTTTTCGTGGCAACCTGCAATTCCTGTTCAACCGGCAGGCCAAATGAACACACCCTTTGGCTCGAGATATGGACTTTCGTTTTACCTCAGCGCCATCAGCAGTGATGCAATCGGTACTGGCAATGATCCTCCAGAAACCTGCAATGGCCAACACGGAGATGAAGCTGCGCAAAAGATCAACATTGCACGATGCGCCGCAAAACAAAGCGGGTTTGGTGATCGTTTCTTGTAGACTCCGTGCCCGATGCTTCATGGAGTGTGACCATGATCCGCCTGCCCCGATGGTTAGGAATTCCCAACCCCAAAACACCCTCCCGCAACAAGGAAGGTGACGATCAGAAGGCAAAACCTGCCTTTCTGGTCCACGAATGGGATGAACATCGTTTTACGCCAAAGCCTCAAGAAATCCGTCACCCTGCCGAAAACGTCATGCAGCACTTGCCCGAACGGGGTTTCATCTTGATTTGCAGCACTCGAGACAGGGGTTCCATTTCGGGGATTTGATACGGTGTTCGGTAAAATTCTTGTCATTCCGTGCTCTGTGCAGTTTCGTTCGTAAATTCGAACACCAGTTTTTACAAAACAACAGGGTCTGTATGAGGATCAATCCCGATCCTCGCTTCAAGGGCGAACCTGAGATTTGATCTTCATTCCAGACACTTTCGTGACACTCGAGCCCACGAGAAACCCGAGAATACAGTCATGTTGTCTCGAGATACCGAATCCAATTTTTCGCGCCGCGTGATCGTGGTTGGCGGCGGCATCACCGGCCTGAGCGCCGCGCATGCACTCAACAAAGCCGGAGCGCAGGTTACGCTGCTCGAGGCGGGTGCGCAACTCGGCGGCAAACTCTGTACGGTC
>JANOWZ010000469.1:0-3296 GCA_031418155.1 Deinococcales bacterium | reverse complement strand
GGTCAACAAATACACGGCTTCACCAGGATCGTCCTCGCGGAAAATCGTGCTGTCCTCTGGGAAATGCCGGATGGTTGCGGCCTCTGCCGCCATGCGAATTGCGCCGTCTGGCGCACCGTGGAAGAGTTTGGATTTGGCGATAAACTCGCGGTGTGCTTCTGTGTCTGCCACCCAAAAGACCTCGTGATCTGAGAACCTGGTTCTCGGGATTGTTTGTGGTTGAGGATCGGCCAAAAAGGGAGCGTTAAGACTTGGATGGTGTTGTGATTCAATTCGCAAGTCACGATTTTGCAACAGTTACCCTTTAATCTAGCGCACTTGAGTCTCAGATTTCCACAGCCCAACGACCAGTGCCAGAGAATGAGACCGACTGTGAACGGTCGAATGCTCGAGCCTGTAAACGGGATTTGCCTTACCGCCGATTGATGACTGCCGGTTGTAGATTGAACGCATGGATCGATTGCTCACCGTCATGCGTCGCCTGCGAGCCCCCGGCGGTTGCCCATGGGATCAGGAACAAACCCATGAAAGCCTGCGCGAGTACCTGCTCGAGGAGGCCGCCGAAACCGTCGATGCGATTTCCAATGGCGAACTCGAGGAATTGCCGGGCGAATTGGGCGATGTGCTCTTACAGGTTGCATTTCACAGCGTGATTGCAGAAGAGGCTGGAACATTCGCGTACTCGGATGTCGAAAACGAAATTGTCGAGAAGCTGATTCGCCGTCACCCGCACGTCTTTGGCGAAACCCAAGTTGCGGATTCCTTTGATGTCGTCACGAATTGGAACGAGATCAAAAAACTTGAACGCGCCGGGAAACCCGAGAAGCACCCAGCGGAGCGCGTGCCAAAATCTTTAGGTGCGTTGGCTCGAGGGCAGGAAGTCAGCAGGGCGCTCAAGCTCGAGAAAGGTTCGCTCGAAGGGGTTCAGCGGGCGCTGGAAGGGGCCTCAGATGGTGAGGCCGATGTCGGTGCGGTTCTCGAGGCCGTGATCGCTTGGGCGCGATCTTGCGATGTCAACGCTGAGATTGCCCTGCGATCCCGAATCGATGCTCGAGTGCAGGAAGCCGTGCAGGGGAAAGTTTGAACCTCGAGCATCTTGTTAGCCAACTGAATACCCGTGAACGACTCGCGCTCGAGATTCCAGGATTTCGTCACGCTGCCGTGCTCGTGGCGATCACGCTCGAAGCCGATCCGAAACTGATCCTGACGGTACGCTCGAGCGACCTGCCCACCCACAAAGGCCAAATTTCCTTTCCTGGCGGAAAACTCGAAGCGGGCGAAACCGTGCAGGCTGGCGCGTTGCGCGAAGCCTACGAAGAGGTCAGCCTCGAGCCGAGTGCCGCAAAAGTCATCGGATTGCTTGATGACGTTTGGACACCAGCACGCTTCACCGCCACACCGGTTGTCGCGCTGCTCGAGCCGGAAGCCCAACTTGAGCGCAATCCCGGTGAGGTGGCCGAAATCCTCCGCGTGCCCATTCAAGACCTGCGTAACCTCGAGCCGCGCCGAGAACGCCGCGAACTGCCCGCCGAATTCATGGCCCAAATCCCACAACGCTCCACCCGCGTCGAAGTTCTACATTACGACTGGGGCAACGATGCTGGAATCACATACGACATTTGGGGTATGACCGCCCACGTGATCGAACACCTGCTTGAGCTTTCACACCCGTAGCGCTAACCTGTGACATGCCTCGAGACACTGCTGCATTGGTGATTCACGGATTCCCAGCCAACTCCAGAACCGTTGGTCACATCGCCGGTTTCCTTGAACGGGCCGGAATTGCCTACGAGATTCCAACTCTACGTGGACACGGCACGCGCTACCAGGACTTGAACGGTGTCCGCTCCAAAGACTGGATTGAGGATGCGATGGCCGCCTATGAACGACTCGAGAAGGCACATGGTCGAGTGGCAGTGGTTGGGCATTCGATGGGCGGACTGGTCGCTGCCAACGTTGTCGCACACTATCCGCAAACTCCAGCCCTTGTGATGGTCGCGCCAGCGTTCCAGTTTTCCAACCGAGCCGTGAAACTGCTACCGATTCTCGGGAAGGTTGTCAAATACTGGAGCGGCGGACCGAGCGCCGTGATCGATCCGAAACTTCGTGCCGAATCCGAAACGCAAGACATCGTTTACAAACGCTTCCCAGTCAAAGCCTTTGAGGAACTGTTCAACCTCAGCAAAACAACGCCCTTAGAACTCGAAAAAATCCGCTGCCCAGCGTTGGTGATTCACTCGCGCAAAGACCAAGTGATTCCAAATTCGAGCGCCGAACTTGCCGTTAAGCATTTGGGTTCCAAAGACAAACGCCTGAAATGGTTCGAGCAATCCGGGCACGAAATGTTCTGGGACATGGAACGCGACGCGCTGTGCGAAACGATTGTCAAATTCTTGCTCGAGCACAGCCAGGAAAAACCGGTGATGGCTGCAAGTAATTGAGGCTCGAGCTTGTCATGCCATCAGCGCAATCAATTCCTTGACCAGTTTCGCCGCAACCATTGCTGCGACACCGTTCACGTCCCGAGTCGGGTTGTATTCCACCAAGTCCGCACCAACCGGACGCTGCTCG
Source organism: Deinococcales bacterium (assembly GCA_031418155.1). Classification (GTDB taxonomy): domain Bacteria; phylum Deinococcota; class Deinococci; order Deinococcales; family JAAFIG01; genus JANOWZ01. Next base: position 725 of record JANOWZ010000469.1, on the reverse strand, counting down.
AGGTTGTGCAAAACCTTCAAGAGTTCACGGGTGCTCATGCCGCCTGGTTCGTGGTGCGAGACACCGGGCACGAACGCCGGATCGAGCACATCCAAATCGAGTGAAACGTACAACGGTCCGTGAAACTCGAGTTTGAGGTTCGGATCAAAGGCTCGCATTTCGATCACCTCCACACCGAAGCGTTCTGCCTGTGAACGTTGGTGTGGATTCATGGTGCGAATCCCAATTTGCACCAATCGGCTGATCAAACCCTCCTCGAGCATTCGGGCAAACGGACAGGCGTGCGAGAATCGGTTGCCATCCAATTCATCGTACAAATCCGGGTGCGCGTCCAAATGCAGTATCTCGAGCGGCCCAAATTTTTTGGCGTGCGCCCGAACAATCGGTAAGGAAACGCTGTGATCTCCACCGAGACTGAGTACCTGTTCATCATGCTCGAGAATGGCAGTCACGCCCGCTTGAATCGCCTCGAGTGCGGCAGGACCACTCGGCAAAATCAGGTCGCCAGTCTCACGCCAAACACTGCTCTCGCTCGCGCCAAGATCAAATCCATTCTCGCTCGAGAGGTTTGAGGAATCCGAACGCAACGCCTCAAGGATTTTTCTGGGTGCGAGGGCTGGACCGCGCAGGAAGCTCGAGTTTTCGTCCAGCGGCACGCCGAGAAGATTGATCATGATTTACGATAACCGGTTCGAGAACACCCGCACCTCGAGTTGAGCCTCCGC
>JANOWZ010000468.1:0-2247 GCA_031418155.1 Deinococcales bacterium | reverse complement strand
GTTGATGACCTTATCGGCGTAAGAATTGTTGTAACTGTGCATCGCCGTCGTGTGGCTCGCGGCGACATTGCCAACCATGCGCAAACGCAACGCCTCGGCAGCCATCGTCTCGAGAAAGCGGGATTGTTCGTCGTCGGTTTCATCGCAATGGATGTCCACGGGCGCACCCAACTTGTGGGCCAACTCGAGCGCGTATTTGACGTTTTGCACGCCGTACTCGCGGGTGATCTCGTAATGTGGGATGCCACCGACGACATCCGCGCCCAACTCCATCGCTTTGGCGACCATTTCGGCCCCGCCCTCGTAACTGAACATGCCGAGTTGCGGGAAGGCTACCAGTTGCACGTCGATCAGGTCACGGACTTCCTCGCGGATTTCGATCAGGGCGTTCATCGCGGTCAGGTTCGGATCGCAGACATCGACGTGGGACCGAATGTGCGTCACACCATGCGCCACAAACCACGGAAGCGCCTTCAGAACTCGAACCCGAACATCCTCTCGAGACAGGCTTTTCACCCGTTCCGACCAGATTTGAATGCCTTCCCAAAGCGTGCCGGATTCGTTCTTGCGCGGCGCGCCCTCGGCCAGAATCGCGTCCAGGTGAATGTGAATCTCCAAGAAACTCGAGGAGACCAAATTCCCTTCGGCCGAGATCATGTTTGGCCCTTTTTGATTCGGCTCGAGGTTGACGATTTTGCCACCCTCAATGCCAATATCGACCAGGTGATCCAGCTCGGTCAACCGCGCATCCTTGATGATCAGTTCCATGCTCGAGCATAACGTGAACAGAATGGTTTTGCTCGAGGGAATGGGGGTTCCATTTGAGGTTCTGGCGAGGGCGAACTCCATGTTCGCCCAATCGAAGCGAGGGTCAATTCAACGCCTCGAGAAACCATGTACATCACTGTCTTGCCGTCGGTCTCGGCGTAAGCTGACAGCAATGAGTTCGTCAGTCACCAACAAACCCGCAATCGTCCTGGTCAGTCCGAAAGGCCCGGACAACATTGGCAGCACCGCTCGAGCCATGAAGAATTTTGGCCTCAGCGATTTGCGGATTGTGCAACCGCGTTGCAGGCTCGAGCAGGCTCGAATGATGGCATCGCACGCGCAGGATGTGCTCGAGAACGCTCGGGTGTTTGAGACGTTACTCGAGGCGGTCGGTGAGTGCGCGTTGGTGGTGGCAACCACGGCCCGAGATCGACGGGATCACACGCCGCCGGTTTCGCCTCGGGAGGTCGCGGCGCTGTTTGTGACGCAGGCGGCAAGCTCGAGTGCGGTGGTCTTTGGGCGCGAGGAGCATGGCCTTTACAACGACGAGTTGGATTTGTGTCATGTTCACGTGCGCATTCCTGCCGAGGGCGATTACGTCAGCCTCAACCTCGCACAGGCGGTGCAGGTGATCGTCTACGAACTCAGCCTCGCAAGACAGTTTGGGCCAGTCTCGAGCACCGGCACGGTTCAGCATCCGATTCCCGTCAAGCAAACCTTGCCGAACGCCAAGCCCGCCTCTCGGGCGATGTTGGACGCGATGTACAAGCACCTCGCCGAATTGATGCTCGAGGTTGGCTACACGGACGAAAAACGCGAGGATCACATGTTGCGGCGTTTCCGGCAATTCATGGACCGTGCCGCCATGACCGAGTACGACGTGAACGTCTTTCGCGGATTGTTGAAGCAGGGCTTGTGGGCCTCACGCAAGGCTCGAGGTTTGGGGATTCCGGGCAGCATGCCGTGGCCGAAAGTGGAGGATTCAGAGCAAATACTCGAGGCTCAACTCGAGCCAAATCTTGAGGAGAATCCAGCATGAACCGCAGCGAACCAAAGCTCGACCTGGGCAGCGACACGAAATTCGACCTTCCCGAATCTCCAATTCCCTGGTCAGACCGCCTGTTAAATCCGGTGTACGCCATGCTCGCCATCTTCAACTTGAAACTGCACCGGACCGAACCGGGCACGTTGTACCGTCGCGTGCGTCTGTCGCAGGTTTCGATGCCACCGGTGATTCTGGCGGTCGTGCTCTCGTATCAGCTTTACGTCGTGCGTCTCGAGATGTGGACCGGGGCGTTCTGGGCCGAAATCTTGTTCTACGGCATCCTCGGGCCGTTGGTGACTTTTTTTGTGATCGGTTGGATCGGCGTTGAGGTTCGGGAGCGCGAGAAGGCCGAGAGCGACCTGCGCGACCTGTACCTCGAGTTGTCCGAATCGCACCGGAGGTTGGCGGCGATTCAGCGCGTGACCCGAAACGTT
>JANOWZ010000467.1:0-29968 GCA_031418155.1 Deinococcales bacterium | reverse complement strand
GCACATGCGAACATGGAAGTGCAACGAAAACTTCGTTCGTCACCTTAAAGGTCACGGCTTCTTCAGCCCAAGCGCATCAATGATGCTCGGCTCGAGTGATGGTGGATTGGTCGTGTTGTTGAAGGCCGTCCAGCCGCCAGTGTCGTTGAACATCCACATTGCAGTTGAAAACCCCCTGCCCTGCGCGACGGTGCGAACCTCTTTGATCCAGGCCGCACGGTCCTCGAGTTGCGCGGCGTTGAAAACCTTGTACGGCTCTTTGCGCCACGGATCGGTCCATTTGCCCTGCACGCCAAACTCGCCGAGCAGGATTCTCGAGGCGGGCACACCGAGTCGGGCCGCTTGAATCACCACCTGGTTAAACGCATCATTGATGCTCTGGCTGCCGTAGGCGGTACAGCCGCTTCCAGCCATGCCGTAGTAACACTCGAGCGTACTCTTGGCATCTGCTCTGGCTTTGGGTTTGTTGATGATCTCAGGGTTTCCTGCGATGTTCGCCTCGAGCTTCGGCCAGATTGCGGCGAGTGTGCGTTTCGTGATCGGGTACGGCACGTTCTCGAGCGCCGAAAAATATTCGGCAAGCCAGGTCGCGCCCTGATGACTGAACTCGAGCGGGCCGTAGTAGTGCACGCTGTAAATGATGTTTGGATCGCTGATCTTGGGTAGCGGCGCGAGCGCGTAAATCCCACCCCAATCCTCGCCGGAGAGCACCAAGGTCAGGTTGCTCGAGCCAGCACGGGCCGCTTTGCGCAGCCGCTCGAGCGTGACGGGCCAGTTGACGGTGGTGCCGCAGGGATTGCTGGCTTTGCTCGGATCGTAAGGTTCGTTCAACATCTCGAGCACGACTTTGGACTTGTCCTTCTTGTCCAAGAACGCGGCGATGCCGGTCAGAAATTTCTCGAACTGCACAAGCGGCTGACCACCACAGACGATGCTTTGCGTGAAGTCAAGATTCGTGCCTGGAAACTTGCTGAACGAATGCAGGTCCACAATCACCTTCAACCCGGCGGTGTTCAAGTGGTTGATGGCGGTGCTTAATTCGGTGCTGCGGTTGCCGAAACTGCCGTCCGTCGCCATGAAAAAAATTGGATCGACCGGCAGGCGAACAAACTCGAGCCCCAGGGCTTTCATGCGTGCCGCCGTGTCGGGCTTGGACCAATCGTTAGTGTTGAAACTCGACCACATCAAATTCGTGCCGATGTTGACCCCTTTCGTTCCCAAAACGACTGGGCCGATCACCGGCGGTTGGGTTACCGCGGGCGCGAACAATTGCGCCTTTGGAATCACCTGTCGCACCACGTTCGGGCCGGACCACTCGAGTTTGACGCTCGCATCCCAGGCGTTTTCGTAATACTCGAGTTTGACCGGCAGGCGTTGCCCCGCGACCAGGTTTTGAGTGCCGCTGCTGGTGCGGGCGGCATGATCCGTAAAATCGTTCAGAACCAGTTTCGTGCCGACCGTCAATCGCACGCCATCGTCGGCGGTGGCGTAAAACGTGTACGTTCCCGTGCTCGGAGCCAGAATTTCTCCGGTGAATCTGGCCGAAAACGTATCCGGTCCAAGTCCAGTCGCAACGGGCGCAGCCGCAAGCCAGTTGAAATTCACGTTCGCTTCGATTCGGGTCACTCGAGTTCCAGTGAAGTTGATGTTGTCGAAATACTCGGCGAACAATCCCGGATTGGTGTTGGCGTTGGCCTCGAGCTTTGCTTCGGCAGGTTTGCCGGTTGTTTCTGGCTGCTGCGTGACGCTGTTGCAGGCCGCGATCAACAATCCGAACGTCAGGGCGATGGTGTGAAGCTCGAGGATGCGCATGGTTTCCTCCGGGGGCTTAAAGGGTCGTCCTAGGCCCACAGCGTAAGGACATGGCCTGAGTGAACCCAGAGGATTGAATGAGGTCGTCTCATCTGCGCTTGATTCTCCCGCCAGCCGCAAGGAAAACGCTCGAGAATTGTGATTGCTTCTCGAGCATTTTGTGATTTGGGTCGCTACTTGCTTGGCTTGGTTCCGGGTGGTTTTGCCACGGGTTCAACTGGGCCGCTGTGATACCTCGAGCCGATCCAATGCTTGCGAATCAAGAGTTTCCCGAGTGCCACGAGCGGTACGGCCAGCAGGCCACCGAAGACACCGAGCAGACTTGCGCCCGCCAGGATCGTGATGATGACGGTGATTGGGTGCAGGTCAGTTGTCTTGGCGAGGATGTTTGGGCTTAAAAATTGTGCCTCGACCTGATTGGCGATGATGAAAACCAGCAGCACCAGCAAGACTTTGATGATCCCAAACTGCGCAGCGAGCAAAATCGCCGGGGCGATTGAAATGATCACACCCAAATACGGCACGACGTTGAACACCGCACTCAGAAACCCAAGTCCGAGCGCCAGTGGGATGCCCAGAATCGCCAGTCCAACCCCAACCATTGTGCCGACTCCCGCCGCGATCACCAACTGACCGCGAATGTAACCGCCAACGGCTATCGAAACATCTTTGGAAAACTCGAGCACCCTGGGTTGCTGGCGTTTTGGAAACAACTCGAGCAGGGATTGCCCAATCTGCGTGAATGATCCGAGCATGTACGTGCCGATCACCAGCACCAAAAAGAACTGCACCACGCCACCGAGCACACCAATCGTCCGGCTGATGATGTTCAAACCCGTGCCGCGCAAGATGTTCAAGAGGTTTGTAACGATGCTCGAGAGACCATCCTGAACGGCATTCGTGGCCTGATCGATCAAACTCTTTAATTGCGGGCTGGTGCCACGGACTTGCTCGAGTTCGTCCAGCCAGGTGTTGACTTGCTTTTGCGTGTTCGCCACCAGGGTCGGCAGTTGCGAAGAGAAATCGATCAGTTGATTGATGACAGAGCCGATCAACAGCGTTGCCAAAGCCAGGAAGACGATCACGATCAGAAACACGAACGCGAGGCCCAAACTTCGTGGCACGCGACGCGCCTCCACCCAAGTCACAAGCGGATGAAACAAATACGCGAACAGGTACGCCAGCCCCGCCAGGGTCAGCACGCTCGAGAGTTCACCGGCGAGGCGGTAAAGTACGAAAATCGTCAGCGCGTAAACCCCGAGCCGAACGTAAGCGTTGCGCCAAACTTCAAGAAATGCAGTCATTGCCAACAGGATACGGGATCGAATGCCTCAAGGTTCCGATCTCAAGTTTCAGTCATGTCTTCAAGGTCTTGATCGAAGCTCGCCTGCGTCCACGGATTGATCGAGCGTTGCGGCCGTGCCTCGAGCGGTTCTCGAGGTCCGGGTTGAAATCCGACCGGTCGTGTTGCGGCCCGTGATTCACTCGAGAGCACCAAACCCTCAAACATGTCGATGCCGTCACCGGTGATGTGAATGTAAACATCGCCAACCTTCAAACTGTGCTTCTCGAGGGTTTCGTTGCTCATCATCACCAGCAGGCCACGTTCGACCAGGTAGTATGCGGCCCCGCGCACCTCGGCCTTGCTCGGCGGCTCGAGTTTGAAATCAACGCGCTCGATCAATTCCTCGAGTTGATGGTTGGGCTCGAGGCCCGGATCGATCTCGAAGGCATCGATGAAGCCGTCTGCATCTTGAATGAACGCGGCGTAGGCGGCGTTGATGATGCGCAATCGGAGTTCTTGCTGGCGGTGAACAATCTGTTGCATCAGTTGAGAATACCCAAATCTGCAACGATCCAGTCCTCAACGTTTGAACGGCGGGCTCGAGTGTCTATTTCTATTTGAAGACACCGTTCGCCGCAGCCCGAACTTGCGGACCGGTCATGTTCTGACCCAGAAAGCGCGTGTCCGAAAGCCAAACCTCGAATTGCAAGCGGGCATTCAAGCGAGTGCCTCGTGCACCCTCGAGCGTACCGGAATTGCCGACATAGCCGATGATTTGCCCACGTTTGACGCTGCCGAGTCCGAGTTCTGCTGCGATCCTCGAGAGGTGTCCGTAGCGCGTGATCCGACCGTCGTTGTGCTTGATGTACACTTGCCGTCCGCGCAGGGTATCGAGTTGCGTTTTGTTCGCGCCATTTTTGACATTGCGCAGGAGTGCCAGGTAGGCCGATTCGCTCGGTTCGTCGTAATTGAGGTCTGAACGGATGATCTGCCCGTCGGCGGCGGACCGCACGGGCATTCCGTAACGAACAATCACGCCGGAATCGCCACCTGTGAAGGTGAAACCCTGCGATTTGCCACTGCGGTACTTGCGATTCGCGCCGGGAACATTGCTGGCAGACCGGGGCATTCGCGCACCCTCGAGCGGCCAGACAAATTGCTGCCCGATTGCGGCTGGACTCGAGCTTCCGCTTTGGGGCGTTGTGCTCGGAACGACCGCCGGTTTCGTTGTGGTTTGCGGAACATTGATTCCCACCCGAGCCAGTTCGCGTCGCGCACCGACCAAGGCAAATGTCGCCCACAGCGCGTACAGGGCCAGCAAACCAATCAGGATCAACCAACCGGGTTTGAGCGTGGCGAAGCTCGAGTGCCGCGCACGCCACCACAGGCCGCGCCAGAAGCCCATGAAACTCGAGCCGTAATTGGTTCCGTGACGCGAGAATTTCGAGGCGGCCTGACCCGCCTGATTCAGCCAGCTTGGGTTGCGTTGCGTCCTCATGGCGCAATTCTATCGCAAATTGAAGCACTTTGTTATGCCATGCGCGAAGCCTTCATTCTTCATACCGGAACTCGAGATCAGGTCACTTCCCGAGCAGCCACGCGGTCAGGAGTTGGATCTCAGCCTCGAGATCATCCTTGTGTACGGCCTCTTGAATCGTGTGCACATAGCGGCTCGGCAGGGAAATTGAAAGCGTCGCCGTTCCCGACCTCGAGAGTTGCATCGCCGCCCCGTCCGTTCCACCCAAGGGCAAGATGTTCAGTTGGTACTTGATCGCATTGAGTTCGGCACAGGCGATGAATTCGTCCAGCAGCCAACGGGTCGCAATCGAGGAACTGTCCATCACCGTCAACCCCACGCCCTGTCCAGTTACGGTCACAGCCTCATCTCGAGAGACACCGGGTGTGTCAACCGCCAGCGTCGTGTCCAATGCGATTCCAATGTCCGGTTCGACCCCGAACGCCCCGGTAGTCGCGCCACGAAGCCCGACCTCTTCTTGCGTGGTAAAAACCGCGAACAGGTCCACCTCGAGCGATTTTGCTTTCAAGGTCCTCAGCACTTCGAGCAGGATGTAAACGCCGCTGCGGTCATCGAGTGCCTTGCCGACCACGTAATTGCCAACCGTGCGCAAGGTTTGCACCAACGAGACCGGATCGCCGATTCGCACCAATTTCTTGACCTCCTCGACCGGCAGGCCCAGATCGACCATGAATTCCTTCATCATGGGAATCTTCTCGAGGTCGGCCTTCTCCGCAATGTGAATCGGTTTGCCCGCCGGATTCAGAATTCCTGGCAGGTCGCCATCTTTGGCGCAAACAATGACATCTCGAGCGAACAGGTTGCGTTTGTCGAACCCTCCGACATTGTGGATACGCAAGAAACCATTGTCGTCGATGAATTTGACCAGAAAGCCAATCTCGTCCATGTGAGCGGCGAACATCACCCGTTTGACAGTTTTTTTGGATTTTTTGGCACGTTTGAATGCAATCAGGTTGCCCATTGCATCCTCGCGCACCTCATCAACCAATCCCGCAAGCTCGAGTTTGACCAGTTCACGGACCCGTTCTTCACGGCTGGACACGCCCGAAACCTCGGACAGTGATTTGAGCAGTTTGAGATTCATGCGCGAAGCATAGCTCGAGAGGCGCGAATCAGGTGGTTATTCGTTGAAATTTGCCTGGGTCGCGTCACAGTTTGGTTTGTCGTGCCTCATTGAAATGGCTCGAGGTTGATCCGACGATGATTGCCTTGATTCAGGCTCCATGCCGGGTTCGCACGTTCTGATGGCCTGCGGAACCCTATACTGGCTGAGATGTCGTTTGACCTGACCCTTTTTGACTTGATCCTGATCGTCCTGATGGCCGGATGCACCGTGATTGGTATGCGCCGTGGTGTCGCCGGATTGGTTGTCGGCATCGGCGCGTTTCCGCTGTGGTTGATCCTGAACATCATCGGTGGCATTCACCCGCTGGTCGGTTTTGTCCTGGCACTGGCCGCCGGTTGGTTGCTGGGCCAGCTTTCCAAGATGCTGCACACGACCGGGGCCATCAGCGCCGCAAGCGACACGGCTCGGGCCGTGATGGGCGGGACGGGCGGTTTGCTGCTCGGGTTTGGTCTGGTCATGGCGCTGGCATTGTCGTTTCAGATCAAAGCGACCCCGTGGAACGGTCCCAAAAGTTTCGATTACCCGTCTGGCGAAGGCGTGCCGAAATTCATCACCGACAGCGTTCGCGGTTCACAGATCACGCAGTGGCTCTCAAACCCGCAATCTCGAGGCGGTTTGGGCGTTTGGAACGCCGCGCCAATCGTGAAGACCATGTTGGTGCCAGATCGAGGCAGTTCACCCCAATGATGTGCCAACGTTTCTGGCGTTTTGGGCCGGTAGCCATTGTGCTTTGCTGACTTAACGTACACAACTTACACATGATGTTGTACACTCTCCAAGCCTGAAGTCTGGGCGGAAAAGTTTGGGCAGAGACTCGAGGAGGTCTGGCAAAGCGAAGGATTTTTAGAACTGGGAAGCGCAAGGCCCCCCAACGGGGGAGACGAGGTAGGAGTCATCGATACTGTGTGCCGGGAACGACCGACACAACGAGTTTCTGCGGATGCTCCTCGGGTGTAAACCTCACCCGCCCAACGGCAGCGAAAATAAACGCAGTCGCAAACGCTCGAGAAAACCCACGGCAACGTGGACACAACACGGGCACAGGTTCCACGGTTCGCCACCGTCACAGCAAAAGCGAAATCAACAAGCCTCGAGCCTGGTCAAAGCCCCTCGAGCATCGCGGTCTGGTCCCTGCGCCCGACCTTATTCGGTGTGTCCAACCTCGGGAGAGGCTTGGACTTTGGAGTGAACATGTGTGGAATCGTCGGTTATGTTGGCTATCGGAATGCAACAGAAGTCCTCTTGAATGGCCTTTCAAAACTCGAGTATCGTGGCTATGACAGCGCGGGCATCGCCGTGAATGTCGGCGATCACCTGGAATTGCGTAAGGCCGCCGGAAAGCTGCAAGTGCTGCGCTCTCAACTCGAGGAGGAACAAAAGGGCGGTTTCACCATCACTGGTCGCATCGGTGTCGGTCACACCCGTTGGGCCACGCACGGCAAACCGAACGACCTGAACGCGCACCCGCACGCCAGCGAGGACAGCAAACTCGCCGTGATTCACAACGGCATCCTCGAGAATTACCTGTCATTGAAGGCAGGACTGCTCGAGCGTGGGCATGTCTTTTTGTCCGAGACCGACACCGAAGTTTTCGTGCATCTGATCGAAGAGAAATATGACGCGCTGCCCGCCAGCAAGGACCGCCTCGAGCTTGCGGTTCGTGCCGCGCTGAAGATCGCCGAAGGTGCTTACGGCCTGGTCGTGACCCACGTGGATCACACCGAGATCGTCGCCGCCCGCACGGTCAGCCCGCTGGTGATCGGCGTTGGCGAGAAAGAAAACTTCCTGGCCTCCGGCGTGCCCGCGCTGCTGCCATACACCCGCGAGGTGATCTTCATTCACGATGGCGAAATGGTCATCATGGACGAGAATTCGATTCGCATCACCGATCTCGAGGGGCAAATCATGGACCGCCCCGTGACCCACATTGATTGGAGCGCCGAGGATGCCGAAAAGGGCGGCTTCGAGCACTACATGCTCAAAGAAATCTACGATCAAGTCGATACGCTGCACCAAACCCTCGGTGGACGCTTGCACGACGAAACCGGCGAGGTCATGCTGGACCTGCAAATCGACCTCGAGAAAGTCCGCGATGTGGTTTTTCTATCGATGGGTACGGCCAATCACGCGGGCATGTACGGCGCGTTCATGCTCGAGACGCTCGCCCGGATACCTGCTCGCAACGAACTGGCCGCCGAGTACCGTTACCGCGATCCGGTCGCCAGCGAACACACCCTCGCCGTGATCGTCTCGCAATCGGGTGAGAGCATCGACACGCTCGAGGGAACCCGTGAGGCGAAACGCAAGGGCGCTCAGACGCTCGGGATCATCAATTCCAAAGGCAGCACCATCACCCGTGAGGCGGACGATACGCTTTATATTCACTGCGGCCCAGAGATTGGCGTGGCGAGTACGAAAGCCTACACCTCGATGCTCGCCGCTGAAGCCCTGCTAGCGATCTGGCTCGGACGGCAGCGCGGCACGCTCTCGAGCGAACACGCCACGCACCTTTTGACCGAATTGCGCCGCCTGCCGAGGTTGGTTGAGGAATTGCTCGAGCGACGCGACGCGATCAAAGCCATCGCCGACGAGTTCAAATCCGCGCAGGATTATTTATTCCTCGGGCGTGGCGTCAACGTCTGCACCGCCTACGAGGGATCACTGAAGCTCAAGGAAATCTCGTACATACACGCCGAGGGCTACCCGACCAGCGAAATGAAGCACGGCCCAATCGCGCTGATCGACGAGAAAATGCCGGTCGTGGTGATCGCCACGGCCTCGAAGCTGTACGACAAAACCATCTCGAACATTCAAGAGGTCAAGGCTCGAGGTGGCATCGTGATCGCGGTCGCCAACGATGGTGACGAGCAGATCGCGCAGATTGCCGACCGCGTGATTTACGTGCCCAAAGTGGACGAACTCATCAGCCCGATCTTGAACGTCGTGCCGCTGCAACTGCTCGCCTACGAGACGACGGTGCTGCTTGGGCACGACGTTGACCAACCGCGCAACTTGGCGAAATCAGTCACGGTCGAATAAACTCGAGCCTCGTTCGCTCGAAGAATATCTGGGTCCGGTCTATTGTGACCGGACCTTTTTTTAACGCACTGCCAAATTCAGCACGCTCGAGTCGCCGCGCAAGATCATGACGCGCACACCGGCCTCCTCGAGAATTCCGGCCCGCGCCTCGAGTTCTTTGATGCTTTCGGGAAGGGCGCGTTTGATCGGACGACCCGACTCTCCGGGCTCGAGGTAAAAGCTTTCTGGTAAGGCGATCACAAGCACTCGGGCGGCCCGAGATCGGGCACGGATGGCGGCATCGATCAATTCGTTCGGGGCGGTCATGGTCAGAAGGATCAGGTTCGTACCGGGTGGCGGCAAAGGAATTTCGTGATGCGCCTCCGATGTGACCCTCAACAGGGCCAGATGTGTCAATGCCCGCTCGAGCGCAAAAAATCCCGAGCCCGCCTCGGTCTCCCCATCCGTGCTGGAAACGCCAACCCGTAACCCCGACTCGAACGCCTGATGCAACAGGCTTGCCGCGAGTCGGGTGGCGCTCTCGAGGTACATCGAGCCGAGCGTTCCACCGCTGCCCTGATTGAGGTGAACATGGATTCCGGTCGCGGCGACGCGCTCGAATTCTCGAACGATCAATTGATTGAAGCGCCCGTCGGTCATGCCCATTTTGGCGGTTTGTCGCCAGTGAATGCGTCGCAATGGATCGCCCGGAGCGTAGGCCCGGGTTCCGGCGAAGGTGCTGGTATCCTCGAGTCCACGCACCCGTGTCGGCGGTCCATCGGCGAGGATCGGGCGCAGCAAATCGGGAAGCTCGAGTCCGTGCAATCCTGGGTAGACGAGCAGATCGGTCTCCACATTTAGGTTTGGAATGTTGCTCAGGCGTTGAAACAAACCGAACGGATCGGACCACGAGAGACTCAGTGCGGGCCAGCGAAAACCGCCTCGGGTGTTCGGTGTGATGGTGTACTCAAACCTGTGTACGCTCGAGCGCCAGAACAGGCCGGTCAGTCCGACGGTGCGATCCGGGATCAAGGTCAGCGGTACGGATTCGTTGATGCTCAGCAAGGTCGGAAACATGCAATCCACCGTGACCTCGAGCGTGAGGGCGATGCTCGAGCCTTGAAAGGTGCGGTCACTCGAGAGGCTGCGTTTGATTTGAACTCGCGGCGCTTTGCGGTAGGCGCGGTTGATGGCAAACGCCATCAATGCGACCAGGATCAACCAGACCCACACTCCGGGTCGTAAGAATCCGTAGCCGACCGTTGCGGCGAACGGAATCAACCAGACCAAGATTTGACGCGCCTCAAGCACTCATGCCTCGACCGGAACGGGAACCCTCGAGAGCACGCCTCGCACCAACGATGCGACGGTCACGCCCTTGAGTCGCGCCTCGGAACGGACAATCAGGCGGTGCTCGAGGATGCTTGGGGCGGCGCGTTTGATGTCGTCCGGCAGCACAAAGTCTCTTCCGGCGAGTCCCGCCAACGCTTGAGCCACCGCCTGCAACGCCAGCGATGCCCGAGGGCTCGCGCCGAGGTGCACCTCGGGTAAGCTTCGCGTGGCCTGCACGAGCGCCACGATGTACGAACGCAATTCCGGCTCGAGGCGAATGGATCGCACGGCGGCCCGAGCCTCAATTAAGGCAGCCGCGTTCGTGACCGCAGTCAGGCTCGAGATTGGATGCTTGGATTGCAGGCGTTCAAGCACGGCGCGTTCCTCGTTGGCATCGGGATAACCGACGGACAGGCGGACCAAGAAACGATCCAATTGCGCCTCGGGCAGCCGGTACGTGCCATCCATCTCGACCGGGTTTTGCGTGGCGATCACCACGAACGGATCAGCGAGCAGGCGCGTTTGACCGTCCGCCGAAACCTGCCCCTCAGCCATCGCCTCGAGCAGTGCCGATTGCGTTTTTGGGGTGGCACGGTTGATCTCGTCCGCCAGGAACAAATTTGTGAAGATCGGGCCGGGTTGAAACTCGAAGCTCGAGCCGTTGTACACGCTGACACCCGTGATGTCGCTCGGCAACAAATCCGGCGTGAATTGCGCCCGCCGAAACGCCAGGCCCAAACTTGCCGCGAGCGCCCGAGCCAGCATCGTCTTGCCGGTCCCAGGCACGTCCTCGAGCAGCACGTGACCGCCCGCCAGAATCGCGGCGAGTGCCAACGAAACGACCTCATCTTTGCCGACCATCACCCTCGAGACGTTATGGACGACCTGTTTGCCGAACGCATCAATCATGCCGATCATCATGCCCTACATCCTTATTGTGGTTGGAGGAGGCTTCGCAGTGTCGCCAACGCCCGTTCTGCCGCCTGAGCACCGGCAAAATCGGAGAGTCCACCGTACCGAACCGGTTCGTACAAGCTGGTCAGCGCGATGGCGGGTTGTTGCACCAACGGCTGCGTTTCCGAGAGGCGTTGCGCAAACTCGAGCGGGGTTTCCGTCTCGAGCCTGCCCAATCCGGCCCGCGTGCACAGTGTCAGAAATGCCCGGTAAGCCTCGCGCACCCGGTTCGTGGCGGTTGTCTCAGGCTCGAGCCAAGTTTCGGAAGCCGCGATGATGGGTTCGGTTTTCGAGTTTCGACCCGAGTTTCGCAGCATCACCCAGGCGATGGAGGCCGCCGTCAAAAACGCCAGAATCACGGTCGGCCACGGATTGTCTGAAGGCTGGGCTTGGTCCGAAAGGTCATCGGCTCGAGCCTCACCGGTCTGTGCTGCACGCCCGAGTCCTGGACCCTGATTCGCACTCGTTTCACCAGAACCCGCGCCTCCACTGGGGGCCGACGCGCCGTAAAGCAGGACCATCAGGCCAAGAATCGCAGCGGCGATCAACGGTAACGCATCCTCCCAGGGTGAACGCTCACCTTCATTGCGGGATCGATTTCGCAACACCAGAACGATCATGCAGACCATGAACGTCAGCAACGCCACGTTGAGGACCATGAACGATTTGTTGAACACCTCGAGCACGTTCGGCGGAGTCCTCGTCGATGGATTTGATTTCTTTTGCATTGATGATGGAGCGACCGCAGGTTTTTCTTCGACCGAAACGTTCTCTTGGGCCGTCACTTCACGGCCCGTTTCTTGATTGCCAAGCATCGAACCTGGACGCGGTATGGGCAACGTGACCAACACCAACAGGAAGCCGGTTGCTGCCAACATGAGCAAACCATCTCGAGATTGCCAGCGAACACCCAAACGCTGCTGGCGTTTCTCGAGCGCCCCGATCAGACCAAAGCCGATGATGGCGATCAATCCAAGCGTGCCGGGTTGGATCACAAACAAGATCAACGGGGCGCACCATGCCCAGAACGAACCGTGACGTGACCCATCGAACGCCAACCCGATCAGGTGTGAGAGCAGCAACGCGACAAAGAACATTTGCAAACGCTCGAGGAACCAAATTCCGGTCCACGGTGGAATTGCAAACACGACAACCGCCGCGTAAATGCTCGAGTATGCGGCGTAACGCTGGGTGCGCGGCTGCTGCCGAAAGCCGAAGGAGATCAAAACCCCGATCAGGATTGCGGGCCACAGCACCCAATCCGACCAGGCAAGTGCAGCAATCATGGCGAACGGAAGTGCCACAATCGTCTTTGAAAGCCGTGGCACGGGCTCGAGCGCAACCTCCGTCATGGCCCGAGCGTACCAGGCGGCGCGATCTGATCGTGTGACACGTCGATGACGTTCAGTGAGGGTTTTGACAGGCTTGATTTGCCACCCTGTAGGAATGGATAGTTCTCATACGACGGCTCCGCGTCCAGCGACCCTCTCGAGACAAACGGATTACGTGTGGCGAATCACCGAATTGACCCTGATTGTGGTTGGTTTTGGGCTCTGGCTGTTCGGCCTTGAGACCTGGCCGGGAGTGGCGGTCGCGTTGCTGGCCGGATCTTGGGGGGGCCGGTTTATCTGGGCGGCCAAGAATGTCAATGAACTCGAACGTGGTCGCGTGGTCTCCAAAGTCGAACGCCTGACCACCCGTGGGGCGCACCTGTCATTGACGGTTGCCCTGTACTTGTCCCTGCTGGAGGGGACGACCTTGACCGTGTTTTTTTTGTTTGGCACGCTGGCTTTGATTTTGACCGAGCGGGTTTCGTTCATGGCCGAGAGGTTGCGGGTGCGTTCAGAATGAAGGGGCGCTCGAGTTGATGGTTCGATCGAGCCAAAAAAGTCCTGGGACGGGTCTTAAGGCCCCCTTGAACTGAAACATCAATAATGAAAATACCTGAGGCCCGTCTCGAGAGGCCCTCCTCGAGAACCATCCGAACCAATGACCCCGTCCTCAGTCAAAGGACCAACACGATGAATGCTCGCAAACACCAACAAGGCATCGCCCTCGTCACCGTGCTCGGGATCGCCCTGGTGGTCCTGGCACTGCTGATGGTTATCACCAACTTGACGGTGCGTGGCGCTCAAGTCACCAGCCGAGACGTGACCTCGATCCGCCTGTTGCAAACCGCTGACGGGTACAGCGATTGGGCCCGCCTGACACTCGCCACGAACTACACGAATTCCAAATTGAGCCTGGGCAAATGGATCGCTAAGATCACACCAAACGTCAATGCCAATCCACAGGTGATCAACCCGACCGATCCACTGGTCAGTGCACTCGCCGGAATTCATGAACGAAACCTGGGTGGCGTGACGGTCCGTTGGAAAATCTTGCCAAAGATCGTCATGAAAGAAAAAAACAAGGCTTCCGTGCAAATTGCGACCAGTGCCATTGACTCGGGCGGCAACGCTCAAACGGTGCTGCGAACCGTTTGGTTCGGTGACAACGAAATCTTTGATCTGGCCCTGTTGAGCGAACGGGTCGATTGCATGTTCTGTCACCTCAGCGTCAAAGGCGATGTCGGTTCGTTGGACATCCTGCGGCCAGGTTGGGGTAAAGAGGGCGACAAGGAAGCCTCTGGGAGGGGCTCGGTCATAGATGGTGATGTCTACTCGTCCAAAACTGTGACCAAAGACAAAATCGGCACCGACGACATCAACGGTGCAACCCTGACCGCCGGAAAGCAACTGAACGAAAATTACACCGGCAACAAACTGCCCAGCGACGAGGGTGGCAATCCAGCCTTTCCCGGCCTGGATCGGGACGCGATCAAAGGCAGCACCAACGGTTCGATCAGTGGCGGCAGCATTTTCACGGTGGCATCCAGCAATACGTGGGCCAACAAGCAAGCCTCATCCGGGATCAGCAAGACCTTCGACGGTAACCTGGTGCTCGAGGGAACAGATATCAACCCAATTATGCTTGATGGCGATGTTTACGTCAGCGGTGATGTTGTAATGAAAGGTGTCGTCACCGGACGCGGCGCGATTTACGCAGGACGCAACATGTACGTGGCTGGCAACCTGACCAACAAGAACAAGGCCGACAAACCGGGTCAAGGCATCTGCAAAACGATTGCCGATGACAATGCGGGCCGCGACGAGTGCGCCGTCAAAAACATCGCGGCGGGCAAAGACGAAACGCGACTTTCGGCGGGCAACAACATGATCCTTGGCGATTACACCGAGCAGGATGCCAGCAACCAACCGACCAGCTTCCGTGATCGCCAATCGGCAGATTACTACCGCAGTCAATTCGGATTGAACCCCGGCGTGACACGCTACGTCAAGAAAGGCTCGAGCGAGGAATTGCGTTACGACAGCTTGAACAACAAGTATTTCGATCAAGTCAACCGCGAGGTCAACGGTTCCGACGTGCAAGCAGTCGGTGGCGCGGGTAGCGACCCGTACCGCCCACTGATCGCGCCCGGATCGACCGACAGCAGCGGCAATTTCAAATCTTGGCTTTCCGATGCCGATTACCAGGGCATTTTGGGCACGGAAAGCATTCCGAACAACACCTGGCGTTCGGCATTTTCACAGGATGCCAACGGTGTCTCGGATGCCGACAGGATTGCCAAAACCGTCAGTGATCTCGAGGCTGCGGGATTGCCGGTGGGCAGCGCCGATACCTTGGCTATTGCCACCGCGCTGGTGATGAATCAGGCCGTGCCCCAACAGGCGTACAGCGGAACTGACAAAGATGGCAAGCCAGTATCTGGCTATATTCGAGTCAATGTCAGCACTGACCCCAGAGACCCAACGAACACCATTCGGGTCGCCGTCAACGAGGCCAAAAACTATCGGGCGGAAGTCACGGCACTCGATGCCTTCTTGTACGCCAACAGCCGCATCGCGGGCAAGCTCTCGCCGCGTGGTGGGTACGTCAACGGCGGGATGATCGCCCGCCAGATCGGGGTGCTCGCCCCCGGCAAGAACAGTGACATCGCGTGGTGGGTTCCAACGGCTGAACGCGCCGCTTACACAACTTGCGACACGGCGTTGCGACCAACCGATTCAACCCCAGGCGATGATGCCATGAAGGTTGGAACCGATTGTAACTACTCGATCAACTACGATTACCGCCTGCGCAACGGCGGTTACGGTTACAGCTACTACCGTGGCGTGACCGGAGCCACCATCGATTGGAAGCTTGATCCAGACGGTGACAGCAGGGTCCTGCCATGAAACCCGTCGCAGAACCGGTCCGAACCTCACGCACCCGCCAGCCAGCGGGAGAACCCGCCACGCTGGGGCGCACTGCGCCCAAAGACCCGGCCCGAGATCAGGCGCGTCGTCAGGCGCGCGACAAAGACATCAAACCGACCCGTTCACCAGGCTCGAGCTTGGGCGTGTCACCTGCAAAAGAATCGGCCAGTGCTCGCAAACCGTCACGCTCTGGTCGCAGCATGAAATCACGACAATCCGAACCTCGAGGCTCCAAATCGGGGAAACGCAGCGCCAAATCGCAACGGACGATTAAACCGCCAATCTTGCTGATGGTCATTGCCGCAATCATGGTGGTGCTCGGGCTGATTTTGCTACCACGGGCCTACCAACCGTCAACCCAGAGCGCGGCGGCGGTGCGTTTGCCGAGCGCAGCGAAAGCAAACCTGAACGCACGCACGGTGGCGCAAGCAGGTGCACCTGCACGGACGGAAGGCGGCGCAACCATCATCACCGCGCAGGCCAGCCAAAACCGTCGATTGGCGATGAACCTGACACCACCTCGAGACATTGAACGCGAGCAAATCGTTGGCGTGCAAAGCGGAATTCCACCCGTGATTCTCTTCCGTGACGGATCAAAACTGAACGCCGATCCAGTCACGCTCGAGCAGCTGCCCGCCGATGTGCGCTTGCAACTGACCTACAACCGGAGTCGTCCATGAACACAGACCAGCCCAAACGTACCCGTCAGAACACCCTGGGTTTCTCGTTGCTCGAGATGCTGATGGTGCTTGCGGTGGCGGCGATTCTGGCCGCCATCGGTTTCGCCAATTACGCCGCCTACGCCCGCAGTGTGCGAATGCGCGAGGTCAACAACCAGATCGCGCAACTGTTCCAAGACACCTCCGCCCGAGCCATCAACCGGGGCAAATCGTTCACCATCAATTTTGCGCTCAATCAAACGACGGGCGTTGACCTGACGGTGATCGGCGACGGTGAAACCAGAACCATTGCGCTCGAAAACGATGCCGCACTGACCAGCGTCAACGACAAAGTCAGTGCCCGCTCGAGCATCACTTTTAACGCCCGAGGTCGTAGGGAGGGCAACCCGAGCACCCTGATCGTTGGCACGCAACTCGGAGCATTGACCGGTACGGTGCGCCTGCTGTTGACCGGAAAGACGGTGGTTCAATGAAGTTCCAATCACACAACCGCAAACAGGCCGGTTTCAGCACCCTCGAGTTGATGATGGCGATTGTCGTTCTGGCCATCGCGGTGATCGGTGCGTCCTTGATCCCAGCATTGTCGTTGGGTCGCAACACCGATGCGAAAACCTATGCCGCCAATGTCGCCCGAGAGGTGCTTGACACGTACCGTGGCATTTGGTTGAACCGCGACAGCTTTCAAAAAGGCTTGCAACCGGTGCCCAATGTGCCCACCGGACTGCGTTTCGGCTGCGTCGTTGCAGCCCCAGCCATCGAAGCCCTCGAATTGGATGCCAGCTACGATCTGGTGGCGACCGCCGGTACGCCGGTGATGCGGCGCGTCAGTGTCAGCGTGCAATGCGGTCAGAAGACCAAAGTCGAACTCAGCACCCTGATCGGTGATCCGCAACCGGGCAGCAAATGAGGGGGCCAGCACAGCTAGAGTCCAAACCGTCCAGGCTCGAGCCTGATCGCTTAGGGGTGAGCTTTACCGACACACAACCACATTGCGAACTTCGGCAAAACCGGCGGGTGCTCCTGGGTTTCACACTGATCGAATTGCTGATCGGCATGGTCATTTTGGGCGTGATCCTGCTCGCCGCCGCCGGTCTGTTGCAGGGCAACCAGAAACTCACCGGTGAAACCCAAACCCGCAGCAACGCCCTCGGTGACGCTCGAGGGGCGATCTCACGAATCACCGAGACGATCAGCCAAGCGGCGTACATCTACCCTGAAAACATTGTTATTACCGTCAATAACGGTTTGGTTGGCATGGGCGCGGCAAACGAAATCAAAACTGGACCGGATGCCATTGCCGTGTTGATTTCGGATGGAAATGTGCCAGCGATGTACAGGGGCGTGATCTATTACTTGGCAAACCGCGCCGCCGTCACCTTTGCGGCAGACTTGCCGCAGTTACCCGCAGACCGCATCGCGCAACTGGTCCTGGTCGAGGCTCAAACCACCACCAACATGGCGTGGGCTCCTAAATCCACCCCGTCGCCCAACTGGACGGTTGATGCCACCGAAGGTGTGCTGGTCGATGGCGTGGACGGCGATGACACCCTCACAAAATTGATGGACAGCGTGCAATTCGCACCCACCAGCAGCTATGACCCCGGCCCCCTGATCTCATCGGTTGGCTACAGCGTCGGCATTCGGGTCGCCACCAGCGGCAAAACCTTGGCCGACAGCGGCACCACCGTCTTGCGTGGTCTGACCAATGCTCGCAATGTGCCACGCCGCTGACTGAAGTCGATCCAATATTCTGGCTCGAGGATCAGCAGGCTCGGGTTGATCTCGTTGCATCGAATTCATTCAGACCATTCTCAGGCGGGGTTCGGTACACTTCTTGCATGTCTCGAATCCTCGCAATTACCCTTTTGATCCTGCTGTTTGGCTGCAACCGCACCGGCAACACACCAAAAACCACCCCGAATTCCACAAAACCAAGCTCGAGTGCCCCGACCGCTGGGCACGAGACCAGCAACCCAGCGACCCTGAGGGCTGAGGCGCAAACCGCATTGCGGCTGATCAATCAGGCCCGAGCCACAGGCCGCACCTGCAAGGACGAAAAACTCAACGAAGGATTTTTTGCCGCCGCCAAACCGGTCGGTTGGAACCTGAAACTCGAAACCTCCGCCCGCAACCACTCCACGGACATGCAACAAAAGAATTACTTCGCGCACGCCAGTCCGAGCGGCGTCACCCTGCAAAAACGCCTCGAGAAAGTTGGCTATGTTTGGCGCTTGATTGGTGAGAACATTGCGGCGGGCCAACCGACCATCGAACGCGCCGTTGAGGGCTGGATCGGCAGTGCCGGCCATTGCGCGGTTCTGATGAACGCTGAATTTACGCAGATGGGACTCGCCCGCATCGAAGGCTCGAGCGAAAATACCTACAAAGTCTATTGGACGCTGGATTTTGGCACGCCACGCTGAAACTCCGGCTTGCAGACCTGAGGATTGTGTAAAGTGAACTGGCGTGGATGACTCGAGCCAATCAGGACCCCCTATCACCTCGAGCATTTCCGCCCCGGTGCGTTGGTTCTGGATTGGCTTGGGATTTTTTTTCGTCGCGCTCGGTTTCATTGGCGCGTTCGTTCCCGTCATGCCGAGCACCGTGTTTTTCATCATCGCAGCTTGGTGCTTCTCACGCGGTTCAGAACGTTGGCTGCAATGGTTGTTGGCGCTGCCGACCGTTGGGCCACTCGTGCGCGATTACCGTGATGGCAAGGGGATGCCCGCTCGAACCAAACTGATCGCGGTCAGCATGCTCAGCGTGGCGGTCTTGTTGAGTGCTTGGCGCTTGCAAACGGTCTATGGGCGCATCGGCGTGATTGCACTCGGCGCGGTTGGAGCGTGGTTCATTCTGGCTCGGGTTCCCACACGGTCGTTGTAAGACCAGACGCACTTGGGCGACGAGTCTTGCAAGGCACCGGCTTCTCACCGTGTGAGCATCGCTGTTAACAGTTGCCACACTGCCGGTCCGAGCGCCACCAAACCGACCAGCACCGCAATCAAAGATGCGATCAGCACCGATCCCGCCGCCACATCCTTGGCGATCTTGGCAAGCGGGTGGTACGTCGGGCTTGCAAGGTCCACAATCGCCTCGAACGCCGTATTTACCATCTCGAGGGAGAGCACCAAGGCGCAGCAGAGCAGCACGGGTGCTGGGTTCACGCCGAGCAGAAACGACAAGCCCACCGCCAGAATCCCGGCGTAGCTTTCGGCCCGAAAATTGCGTTGTGTGCGCCAAGTGTAAACAATCCCGGTCCAGGCGAAACGAAAGGTGCTCGACCACGGGTGTGTGAAGGTGTGACGTGGTGGCTCGACGAAGACTTGCGGTTCGGGACTCGAGTTTGGTCGGCGGCGGTCTTCAATCATGCCTTCACCAAGGCTCGAGCCTTCTTGGAGAGCAGTTGGTGCGCCTCGAGTTCGGCGGCTTTAAACGGAGCCCAACCTCCGGGCGTTTGATGATCGAATCCCAACAGGTGCGTCAGGCCATGACTGGCGAGCACGATCACTTCAGTCTCGAGTGAATGTCCTTGCTCGAACGCCTGTTTTTTGGCGGTGTCTAAACTGATGATGATGTCGCCCAAATGCGCTGGCACGAACGGATCGCCGGGCTCCCAGGCTGGGAATGAGAGCACATCGGTCGTGGCATCCTCGCCCCAATGCTCGAGTTTCAAGGCTTGAAGGTGCTCGTCATTTGAAATCACGATGCAGACTTGGGCTCTGAGTTCTCGGGTTCGCATCATGGTCAGGATCACGTGACGCAGGCTGGTTCTCAACCCTCTTGGGGCTGGGGTCTCGAGGATCAAATCCAGCTTCGCGGCTTTGGCCTGCACGCAATTAGCTTAACGCGGCCTGCTTAGGACAAACGCAATGAATGCCGCAGAGTGACCGATCTCGAGCCTGATCTGGAACAATTCCTTCACCTTTTCGCTCGGCTTTATGTCAACCGCTTGAAACCCTCCCCTTTAGTCGGTAGAATCCGCCCGTCCGGTATTGGCAACCAGTTCGCAAACGACCTCTCGGCAGCCCCGATCAGGCCCACACACATTCAGGTCCTGAGAGCGCGGGTTAAGGAGCACATCATGGCAGACATGAACCTCGAGCACATTTACAAGCGTTACGGCAAAACGGTCGCGGTCACGGATTTCAACTTGGATGTCAAAGACCGTGAATTCATCGTCTTCGTCGGACCTTCAGGGTGCGGCAAAAGCACGACTTTGCGCATGATTGCCGGTCTCGAGGAAATCTCGGATGGTTTGCTGAAAATTGATGGTCGCGTCGTCAATGATGTGCCACCAAAAGACCGTGACATTGCGATGGTCTTCCAGAATTACGCTCTGTACCCGCACATGAACGTTTACGAGAACATGGCCTTTGGTTTGCGCCTGCGCAAAGTTCCGAAACCAGACATCGACCGTCGCGTGCGTGATGCCGCGAAAATCTTGCAAATCGAGCACCTGCTCGAGCGCAAGCCGAAAGAGCTTTCCGGTGGTCAGCGTCAACGTGTGGCCTTGGGTCGTGCGATTGTGCGCGAGCCGAAAGTCTTCTTGATGGACGAGCCGCTCTCGAACTTGGATGCGAAACTTCGCGTCGAAATGCGCTCACAGATCAGCAAGTTGCACCAGCGTTTGGCCGTGACCACGATTTACGTGACGCACGATCAGATCGAAGCCATGACGATGGGAACCCGGATTGTCGTCATGAAAGACGGCTTTATCCAGCAAGTGGACACGCCATTGAACCTGTACGATCAACCCAAGAACAAGTTTGTGGCCGGTTTCATCGGCAGCCCTTCAATGAACTTCATGACCGCCACGATTCAGGCGGGCAATGGGGCTTCAGGCTTCACTGGAAACGGTTTCGCCGTGCAAGCGACCGGTGTTCTGTCCGAATCCCTGAGCACCTACAACGGCAAGCAAGTCTACTTCGGTGTGCGTCCAGAGCACCTCGGACTCGAGGGTCACACGACGATCCCTGCTGGCAACAACAAGTTGCAAGGCAAGGTCGAAGTGGTAGAACCGTTGGGTGCTGAGACTGATCTGTTGGTCGATATCGGTGGTCAGAGTGTCGTTGCAAAAGTCGATGGTCACGCACCAGTCAAGGTTGGCGACATTGTGACGTTGCTGGCCGATGTTGAACGCCTGCACGCCTTCGATTTGCAGACCGAAGTTTCAATCGGTCGGTAAAGAGATTCGTTGATTGACTCCCGCTCGAGGTTTGAGCGGGAGTTTTTATTTTTGGTACGCTGTCTCGAATGCCGTCTGCAAGTCGGACGGGCCACAGACGAAACAGGGGAGACCCAGGCTGGAAGCGACGCTGGCGATGACGCTCAAGGCTTGCGGGTCGGTTGCGAGTGCGTTTTGATTCGTCCAAGCCGGGTACGATCCGGGTTCGACATACTCGAGGCCCGTGCTGGACATCTCGAGGCTCAGTTCGCCCTGAATGGCTGGACCGTGTGTGGCGATACCAGTTTGAGCTTGCTCGAGTGCAATCACGAAGTTTGGTGCTTGATCGAGCACAATTGTCTCGATTGGCGCTCTGTGCAATTGTTCCAGGACCGTCAGCACCAAGCGACCCTGAAATGCCATTCCTGATAGTGACTCGAGCGCCACATGAACAAATTCGTTCGAGGTGAAGATCAGCACATTTCGTTTGCGGCTGCCGCGCTCTGTCGATGCGAGCACCGTTCCGAACACATCCTGCCAGGACCGGTCAAACTCGAGCGAAGGCATCACGTCTGAACTCATGCGTGCGTGAGTTGGTTGATGCACATGTGAACGAGCATCTTGAAGGGCAGGCGATGTTCGGCGTGGGTTTCAAACAGGAGTTCGGGATGCCACTGTAACGCAAGCACGTCTGGTCCCTCGAGTCCTTCGACCAGCCCATCTGGAGCCCAGGCGTTGACCGTCAAGCCGGGGGCAACATCCTTGATGCCCTGGTGATGGTACGAGTTCACCCGCAACGTTTCCGGGCCGAATCCCGCTTTCTCGAGCGCATTGGAGAGCCTCGAGCCGCCCGCAATCCGCACCCGATGTGAGAGCACAGGTGGTTTTGCGGTTTGCGCGTGATCGGCCCAAATGCCACTTGTTGCGGGCAGGTGCTGGTGCAGCGTGCCACCCTCTGCGACATTGACCACTTGAAACCCGCGACAGATGGCGAGAACGGGGATCTTTCGCTCGCGGGTTAAACGGTACAACTCGAGTTCAAACGCATCGCGTTCTGGGTCCACCTCGCCCAGGCCAGCCTCGTGGTCCGTGCCGAAATGTTCGGGGTCCACATCCACACCACCGGACAGCAGCAGGCCGTCCAAATGCTCGAGTTGCATGGCCTCCGTTCCAGGAAGGACCGGCAAGATCACGGGCAGTCCACCAGCCTCGAGCACACCACGGGCATACGAGAGCGAGACGCTGTTGAACAATCGTCCGAGGGCAGGTTCACGGGTTTGTGAGGCGGTAATGCCGATGCGGGGTCGCATAAATCCTCCAAAATGGGTGGCTGAACGAAAGCATTCTTGATGCGTTCAGAGTCTATCCGGTTTGCAAACAAAACGGTCTCGAGTGACACTCGAGACCGTTTTTGCAGCATAAAATGGATCAGGTTTTGCTGCGTCCCGGCACATCGTTTTGGTTTTCAGATGAACGCCAATCCATTGAAAACTCGAGGTCGGGATCGTTGGCTCCACGTGATTGAAGTTTGGAGAGGTCAACCTCTTTAGGCCCATCATTGGGGATGCTGTTCAGAAGGGAACGCTGCAACCTGCGAAAGAACCGCCGGATGGTTTTGATTTGATCGGACATCACGCACCCCCTTGGCCTGTCGGCGTTTTCCCCATTGTGCAAGGAAATCAAAGTTAATAATGAACCAAGCCGCTTAAATTGCGGTGAATTAATACCGGCTTTTCCCAAATAGACCTATCCAAAATGAGAGTACGCCCTGGAACAGACAACCCCGTAATCCTTCCCACAATCTGAAGGCCTCGGGCTAAGAATTTACTTGATGTCACCGCAAGAAATGCCGCCTCCGACACCCTCGTCGCTGCCTTTTTGATGCACGTTCACATAGGCTGCCGCCGGAATTGAACCGGTCTGAATGACCTTCTCGCTCGAGCCGGTTCCGTCCGCACCAGCGACCACATCGGGCAATGGAATGGCCACGCCACCCTGATTGACACAACTGCCAACGTGAATGTGCGCCGCGTGCTTGCTGCCCACCACCATGCCGGAAAGCATTAATGTGATCTTGGTCGTGCCATCACCGAGCACCGCTATCTCGGCGGTTCCAGTGACTTTGCTGGCCTCATTGGTGCTCAAGGCCCCGCTCGAGGTCAACGTCACGGTCTTGCTGGGTTTGCCCATCGGTGCGCAGGCTGCCAGCACCGCCAGGGACAAACCGATGCCGATAAAGATTCCCTTGTTCATGTCGCCTCCTGAAATCGTGCTTCTGTCAGGCCAGTATTGCACTTCACGGACAATGTAGGTTGTACGAACATGAGACCCAAGTTGCCCCCCAAGCGACCCTCTGTTACACTCGACCCATGAATCAGGTTGTGCTTGGAGTGCTGAACGGATGGCGAATGCAGAGGCGTACCGGCTAGCTGAGGAATCTCTCGAGCCTGCCGGGGTGATGCTTGCCCCGGTTTTTTTATTGAAGGATGACCAGTCAAAACTTGGTTGCACATGTTACCCATGACATCAAGAACAGAGGATCATATGACGCAAAAACGCTTTTACTTGACCACAGCCATTGATTACGCCAACGCCAACCCGCACATTGGGCATGTCTACGAGAAAATTGTCGCCGATGTGATCGTGCGCACGCACCGGTTGCTGGGGTATCAAACCCGATTCTCGGTCGGCACCGACGAGCACGGTGAGAAGATTTACAAGGCGGCCAAAGCCAGCGGAGAATCCCCACAGGCATTCGTGGACCGGATCGTGCCGAGCGGCTTTCAGGCGCTTTACGACCGGCTCGAGATTTCCTACGACCGGTTTATTCGCACCACCGAACCCGGTCACGAAAAATTTGTGCAAGAAATGCTCGAGAAGACGTTTGCAGATGGTGACATTTACCTGGCCGAGTACGAGGGGTTGTACTCCGTTGGCGCGGAACGCTTCGTGACCGAAAAAGAATTGGTCAATGGCAAGCTGCCGGGTGACAACGACCCGCCCGAATTGCGCCGCGAACAAAACTATTTCTTGCGCATGGAAAAATACCGCCCTTGGTTGCTCGAGTTTTTGCACGCCAACCCGTACTTTATTCAACCGGTCGGATACAGAAACGAATTGCTCGAGATGTTGCGCGAACCGATTGGCGACCTGTCGATCTCCAGGCCGGTCGAGCGTTTGCCGTGGGGCATTCCGATCCCTTGGGACGATGGGCATGTCGTGTACGTTTGGTACGATGCCTGCGTGAATTACCTCTCGCAATTGCACACCGATGCTGGTGAAAGTCTCGAGGCGTTCTGGCCCGTGACCTGGCATGTGATCGGCAAGGACATTTTGAAACCGCACGGCATGTTCTGGACAATCATGCTTAAGGCTGCCGGATACCCTCTGTACGAACGTTTGAACGTTCACGGGCACATCACCGCACCTGACGGTCAGAAGATGGGTAAGAGCCTGGGAAATGCCGTGGACCCGCTCGAGTTGCTCGAGAAGTACGGGGTTGATCCCGTGCGCTATGCGTTGGTGCGCGACACGACCTACGGCCCAGACAGCCCGTTCGGAGAGGATTCGCTCGTCTCGAGGTTGAATGCCGATCTCGCCAACGATCTTGGAAACCTGCTCTCGAGAACCTTGTCGATGGTCGAAAAATACCGTGTGGGCATCGTCAATGCGCCCGGAGAACTCGGCGAGCGCGAGCGGGGCATCATTGCCAATGTCGGTAAGCTTCCAGCAAAACTGCTCGAGGAAGTCCGAGATTTGCGATTACACTTGGCAATCGAAGCGGTGCTCGAATTGGTGCGCGACTTGAACAAATATGTCGCCGAAAGCAAACCCTGGGAACTCGCCCGCAACCCCGAAGAATCGAGCCGTCTCGATACGGTTCTGTACATCCTGATCGAAGGGCTGCGCATCGCTTCCCTCCTTCTCGAACCAGTCATTCCAGCCAAGGCGCTCGAGCTTCGCGCCCAACTTGGACTCGAGGCCCGCAGTGCGACAGATGCCACATCAAACCGTGATGGAATCAACTCGCTCGAGTGGGGTGCCACGCCAACCGGAACCAAAATTCAAACCGGAGCGATCCTGTTCCCGAAAGTTGACCTAACGAAAGAGCTTGCTGTGACCGAAACTGTCGAAACTGTTCCCGCCATTCCAACAATCACGATTGAGGATTTCGTCAAGATTGACCTGCGCGTTGCCGAAGTGCTCGAGTGCTCAAAAGTCGAAAAGTCCGATAAGCTTCTGAACTTGACGCTCTCACTCGGCACTGAAAAACGCACTGTGCTTTCTGGCATCGCCGAGCATTATTCGCCAGAAGATATGGTTGGCAAACGCGTGGTGCTCGTGGCGAACCTCGCGCCGAGAAAAATGCGTGGCATCGAATCGCAAGGCATGATTTTGGCGGGCGAAGATGACAACGGCAAAGTCGTGCTCGTCTCACCGGAGAAGGATTTACCAGCGGGCTCGAAAGTCAAGTAGGTGGGGCTCGAGGTCTCAGGTCTGACGATTCTGGCGCTTTCGGGATTCGCGTTCCTGGCCGGATTCATTGATGCCATCGTTGGCGGGGGCGGGCTGATTCAACTGCCCGCCCTGTTCGTGTTGATGCCAGGATTTCCTCCAGCAACGATTCTGGGAACCAGCAAATTCTCGGGAACGGTCGGGGCGCTTGCTTCTGCCATCACATACTCGAGGCGAATCAAACTCGACTGGCGCGACTGGCTGCCGGGAGTGATCGGTGCGTTGGTTTGCTCGTTCCTGGGTGCTCGAGCGGCCTCGTTGATTCCGGCGAGCACCTTCAGGCCCATCGTGATCGTGGCCTTGCTGATCGTTGGGGCATTCACGTTGGCGCGAAAAGATTTTGGCTCGAGCGGTACGCGCAAGACTGGCAAGTGGTTGCCGATCTTCCTGGTCGGATCGGGCATCGGATTTTATGACGGGATTTTTGGTCCCGGAACCGGCAGTTTCATGGTCTTTGCCCTCGCCAGCAGCGGGCTTGCGTTTCTCGAGGCGAGCGCCACGACCAAACTCTTGAATTTCTCGAGCAACCTGTCTGCGCTCGTGTACTTTGCCTGGACCGGTCACGTTTTTTACGCCGTAGCCGTTCCGATGGCCGCCTGCAACATCCTTGGCAGCATCCTCGGTGCAAGGTTGGCATTGGCTCGAGGCAGCGGCTTTATTCGGGTTGTGTTTCTGGTGGTGGTCACAGGACTGTTGGGCAAACTGATCTTCGACACGGTTCGGACCTGATCTGAAATTAAAATGGAAACGTACCCCCAAGATTCTCTGTTATCGTCAGGGCGTGTTGAAACATCCAAAAGTTGGCGTACTGGCCCTGCAAGGCGATTTCCGAGAACACCGCCAAGCGCTTGAGCGGCTGGGTTGCAGCGTGCAAGAGGTGCGGTTGCCCAAGCATTTGATCGGGCTCGAGGGCATGATATTTCCCGGCGGCGAGAGCACCACGATTGGCAAATTGATGCTCGCCTATGAACTTGATTCTGCCTTGAAAGAATTCCATGCGAACGGCGGTGCGATCTGGGGAACCTGTGCGGGTGCGATCATGCTCGCCTCAGGTGTGCTCGACTCGAGTGGTCATGATACGGGTCAACCGCGTTTGGGTTTGCTCGAGATGACCGTGGTGCGCAACGCTTTTGGGCGGCAGGTGGACAGTTTTGAAACCGACCTCGAGATTGCTGGTCTCGAGCAACCGTTCCGTGCCGTGTTCATTCGTGCCCCGATCATTCAGAGCGTCGGTACGAACGTCGATGTCCTGTGTCGAATCGATGACCGAATCGTGGTGGCCCGCAAGGACCGCCTGATGGCCTCGAGTTTCCATCCAGAATTGACCGGCGATGACCGCTTGCACCAGTATTTTCTTGAGCGCGTGATCGCTTCGTAGCCAAAACCGTGCGTGGTAGTCTCGAGCAATGAATTTCGTCGCGCCTGAGGTTCGCTCGCTGCTCGGAACGGAACGCGAGTTGCTCCTTGACCTGAGTGAGCATTTGCTGCGTGGCGGAGCGCCCGAGGCCGAGGTGCGCGAGGTCAGGATTGCCACCCGGGGTCTCGAGGAGACGTTTTTGCTGGTCGTGGTTGGTGAGTTCAACGCGGGCAAGTCCAGCATTTTGAACGCTCTTTTGGGAGCGCCAGACGGTCAGAAGGTGCTCGAGGAAGGCGTGACCCCGACCACGGATCGGGTCAGCATTTTGGTGCATGGCCCGGTGGATCGCAGTGCGCCGTACAATCCAAACTTCGAGTCCGCCGATGGCGTGGATGGGTTCGTGATGCGCCGTGAATTGCCGTTCAGTTTTCTCGAGGGTGTGGCCCTGGTGGACACGCCCGGTACAAACGCGGTGATTCGCAGGCATCAGGTCATCACCGAAGGATTTTTGCCTCGAGCCGATTTGCTGCTCTTTTTGACCAGCGCCGACCGGCCATTCACGGAATCCGAAAAGCAATTTTTGACGCTCGCCAAAAGCTGGGGCCGCAAAGTGCTGTTGGTCGTCAACAAGATTGACCTGCTCGAGAAGCAATCGGATCGAGAAGAGGTTCGTGCCTTTGTGACGCGAAATGCCAAGGAAGTCTTGGGTCTCGAGCCGCCGGTTTTTCTGGTCTCAGTTCGGGCACATCAACGGACAGGGGAGACCGGTGGCGATCCAGGCTTCAAGCAATTGCAAGTTGCCCTGCGTGAGACGCTGACCGAACGGGATCGCACACGGTTGAAACTCCTGTCGCCGCTCGGGGTTGCGTCAAAACTGACCGAACGATCCGCCGCCCGAGCGAAAGCGAGTCTTGAGGTTCTGCGTGAAGACACGCGCACGCTTTCGGACTTGGACCGTCAACTCGAGGTTCATGCCAAGGATTTGGAAACCGACCTTGAGACTCACCTCAAGGGCATGGACAGCCTGCTCGATGGCCTCGAGAAACGCGGCGAGGTTTACATTGAAGACACCCTGCGCTTCCGAAAATCCATCGAACTTCTGAACACCGATAAAGTCCGGGCGGATTTCCAACGCAGTGTGATCGGTGATGCTCCCGCGCAACTCGAGCGGCGCGTCAACGAACTGATCGACCGCTTCCTTGAGCGCAACATCAATTTTTGGGACACCGTGACCTCGTTCATTTCCAACCGGGCCGTGACCACCAGCGACGGTGAGGCCCGCGAAAACCTGATCCGTGGCGCGAGGTTCCAATACGACCGACAAGGCTTGCTCGAGCGCGTTGGCAAGACCGCGCAGGTGCAGATCGATGGTCTCGACCGTGACGAACTCTCCCGCAGGCTCTCAAGTGGCGCTCAGAGCACGATCATTCAGACTGGAGCCATTGGAGCAGGCGGTTTGGGGTTGGGACTTCTCCTGGCGGCCCTGGCCGGTCCTGGTGGCATTTTGCTTGGACTTGGTGCGGTTGGGGCGAGTGCTTTCCTACTGCCGCGCAAACGTGCCCAGGCCAAAATCGAACTTCGAGACCGCGTGCGAGAAACCCGAAGCCGATTGCGCGAGGTCCTGACCCGTGAATACAAACTCGAGGTCGAACGGGTTCAAGCCCGATTGCGTGATGCGACCGCGCCATACACGCAATTTATTCGGGCAGAATCTGGACGCCTTGAGGAATCACACTCTGAGGCGAATCGCCTGCTTGCACGCACTGCCGATTTACGGTCTAAAGTCGAAACACTCTGAGCGTGCATTCGCCGCTGTTCGAGCCGTGATCCAACGGCTATACTGACCAGCCGAAGTCTCGAGGTTGAAGACTCAAACCTGAAATCTTGCAGCAGAGATTTTTTGGGCAGGGAGCAAGATGATTGAATTACAAGAAAAATTGACGGCCTTGAAGGGATTCCTGGACATTTCAGGCAAGCAATCCCGTCTGGCTGTTCTGGACGAACAACTGAATGACCCGAACCTTTGGAGCGACCCAGACAATGCTCGAAAGATCACGCAAGAATCCACCAGGACGCGCCGTGTGGTTGAGGATTACGCCAAACTCGAGGGTGACGTGACTGGACTCGCAGAAATGCTCGATATTGCCAACGAGGAAGAGGCCGCGTCGCTCGAGCCGGACGTTCTGGATGCTACGAATCGGGTCGAAGCCTTGTACCGCGAGACACTTTTCAACGACCCACGTTCGGATGCTGCTGCAATCGTGACGATCAAACCCGGAGCGGGCGGCACGGAATCCCAAGATTGGGCCGAGATGCTGCTGCGCATGTACCGACTCTTCGGCGAGCGTCGTGGGTACACTGTTGAACTTCTCGATGTTTCACCGGGGGCCGAAGCGGGCATTTCTGGCGCGGAATTCATCATTCGTGGTGAACGCGCCTACGGCATGATGAAACCCGAACATGGCGTGCATCGCCTCGTGCGCGTCTCGCCGTTCGATGGGCAGAACCGGCGACACACGAGCTTCACCGGGCTCGAAGTGGTGCCGGAAATTGAGGATGCCGCAGAAGTCGAGATCGACATGAACCAGGTGCGCATCGATGTTTACCGAAGCGGTGGCCACGGCGGGCAGGGCGTGAACACCACGGACTCTGCGGTGCGTTTGACGTACAAGGCGGGCCTGCCCGACATGATCGTGGTCACGTGCCAGGACGGACGCTCGCAACTCAAAAACAAAGAGAAAGCCTTCACGGTCTTGCGCTCGAGGTTGTTCGAGATGGAGTTTAAAAAGAAGCGGCTCGAAGAGGAGAAGCTTCGCGGGCAGCAGGTTGCCATTGAATGGGGTTCACAGATTCGCTCATACGTGCTTGACAAGCAGTACGTCAAGGACCATCGAACTGGCGTGATGCGTCACGATTCGTCAAATGTCCT
>JANOWZ010000466.1:0-8625 GCA_031418155.1 Deinococcales bacterium | reverse complement strand
AAAAGCCTGCCGCAAGATTTGTTCGATGCCGCCAAGATCGATGGCGCGGGACACTTTCGCACCCTCTGGCACGTGGCAATTCCGTTGGCGACACCCGCACTCGGGGCGCTCGCGGCATTGACGTTTTTGGGCGCGTGGAACATGTACCTCTGGCCGCTCGTGACCACGCAATCCAAAGAGATGCAAACCGCGCAGATTGCCGTCAGCATGATCGTTTCGGTCGAGGGGGCGCAATGGAACATCGTCGCGGCGGGCGCAATCTTGGTGCTGCTACCGACACTGATCGCCTTCCTGGTGGCGCAACGCGCCTTCGTCAGCGGCATCACGCTCGGTGGCCTGAAGGGATAGTCAAACATTCGGTTTCAAACTCGAGCCTTCGCACCGTCTTGGATTCAAACAATCTGGGCTTCTCACGGCGGGACTCGAGGTGATTCAGTTACGGGAGGACGTATGAAAAAATTGGTGGTCGCAGGCGCACTGGTGGCACTTTCAATGGCGTTGGCCCAATCGGGCGCACGCACCGAAATTCAATTCTGGCACTCGATGGGTGGCGTGCTCGGCGAGCAGGTTGAGGGGCTGGTCAAATCTTTCAACGATTCGCAGACGACGGTCACGGTCAAAAGCACTTACGTCGGCAGTTACGACGACGGCATTAACAAATTGCTGGCGGGCATTCGTGCCAACAAAGTGCCGAACATCATTCAGGTCTATGACATCGGTTCACGAACGATGGTGGATTCTGGGGCCATCGAACCGCTCGAGAACATCGCCAAGGCGAACAATTTTGATTTGGAAAAGTACGTGCCGCAGCCACGCAATTACTACACGGTCGATGGCAAGCTGAACGCGATGCCGTTCAACTCATCGAACCCACTACTGTATTTCAACAGCGCCATGCTTCAGAAGGCGGGCATCGGCTACCGCAACACCTGGAAGCTCTCCGAACTCGAGGCGGCGGCCCGCAAACTGACCATCAAAGATGCCTCGGGCACAACGACCCGTTACGGTCTGGCCATTCCAATCGACTCGTGGTTCGCCGAGCAATTCTCGTACAACTCGAGCGAATATTTTTGCAACAACGAAAACGGTCGCAAGGCTCGAGCCACCGAAATGAACCTGACGAATCCGGCCAATGTCGCCTTCGTGGACTGGTGGGCGAGGATGGTCAAGGACGGCGTGATGGCGAATGTCGGTCGCAACGGTGCGGACGCGCAGGCCGCCTTCGCGCAGGAGAAGGCCGCGATCATCGCGCAATCGACCGCCTCGTTGACGGGTGTGCTCAAGCTGGTCGGCGGGAAGTTCCAGACGCGCACCGCATTCTTCCCATCGTTGGGTGAACGCAACGGTGTCGCCATCGGCGGGGCCAGCCTGTACGCGATGAAGGGCCAAAGCGCCGACGAACTCAAAGCGACTTGGGGATTCATCAGCTACCTGTTGCAACCGAACACGCAAGCGAAATGGCATTTGGGCACGGGTTACTTCCCGGTCATCAAAGGTGTCACCGAATTGACGAATGTGCGTCAAGCGCATGTCAAACAACCAAACTTCCAGACGGCACTGCGGCAACTGGACACGACCAAGGTCAACAATTTTTCGGCGGGTTGCCTCGCCGGAGCCTTCCCAGAGATCCGTCAGTACGTCGCCGGAGCCATCGAGGAAGCCATCAAAGGCAAGCCAGCGGCAGAGGCGCTCAAGGATGCCAAAGCCAAGGCGGACGCGGCCCTCGAGCGGTACAACAGCGCCGTCAAGTAAAATTTCAATCACTGCGAAAAGCCTGACCTTCGAGTCAGGCTTTTCTATTTTCCCTACCAGCCCATGCGCGTGCGAAGCTCAGTGATGTGCGCCACATGATGCCTCGAGTGCCAATCGTAAATCGCCAAAGCCTGCTCGAGCGTGATCAGACCGGTTTGAGGATTCCTAAATCCTCGAGTCCAATCCTGATCGGGCACAAAGCGTAGCAAAACGATCCAACGGGCGTGCAGGGCGGTCAGAAGCATCACCGAGACATCAATGGGCATCCGTGAATCGGCCAGTTTCGGCCATTCGTTTCGCTCGTAGGTCGAGATCGTTGGCGTGTCCTCGGTCAAGGCCAATTTCATGCGCACAAAACCGTTGATGTGACTGTCGGCCATGTGATGCACGACTTCGCGGACGGTCCAGCCGCCCTCGCGGTATGGCGTGTCCAGTTGTGCAATGGTGAAACCATCGACGGCTCGAGCCGGTTTTTCCGGCGCATCCTGAATCGTCTGAATGAACACTTCTCGTTCTTGGCTCGAGTAACTGGTTTGTTGTGGACGTTCACCGACAGGAAATCGAAGGTCGTTCATACGCCCGTTTTAACACGGGAAATTCGCAACTGTTTGCCTCGGTATCGAAGCATTCGGCCACCAAAACAGTCGGCAAGATTCAAATTGATTTACGTTTTGGCAATCCCTGTCCATCGTGTTTGCCGCCCCAAAATGCCTGCTGACCTTGCGGTGTCAGGATGTACGCATTGCGATCATCCTCGAGTTGTGCCTTCAAAACCTCGAGCACTTTGCGTTTGCCACGGCGACTCAGGATTGGAAACATCAGTTCAAAACGCCCATCCAAATTGCGCGGCATGGCATCGGCGGATGCGGCCCAAACATTCCAGCGTCCCTCGTTGCGAAACGCCGCGATGCGAGCGTGCTCGAGGTAACGCCCGATGATGCTGCGGGTGCCCACGTCGTCCCAGAGGGTCGTCAGGGTGCTGCGAACGATCAGGTGGACTTTGCAGCCCTTGGACCGTGCCTGCTCGAGTGCGGCAATGATTTCGGAATCGGTGATGTGATTGAATTTCAGGATCACCTGACCTTTCGGGTGCGCCTCTTGAAGAATCATGGCGACCAACGCCTCACGGATCGTGGTGGTGTGCAGCAGTTTCAATTCTGGCGTGCGTTCCTCCTCGAGCGCCGCGAAGAAGGCCCGAAGGTCGGCGGTGATTTCGCGCCGAGCCGTGAACATCGACAGGTCCGTGTACAGGCGTCCATTGATCGGGTTGTAATTGCCTGTGCCGAGGTGCGCGAATTCGTGACCGGCGCGACGCACGTACAAGGCTTTGGCATGAACTTTACGGTCTGGCAATGGCAGCACGCGCACGCCCGCACCCTGAAATCGCAGGCTCCACTCGAGGTTGGATAGTTCATCGAATCGCGCCCGACCCTCGAGCAGCACGGCGACATCTTTTCCGGCGCGGGCGGCCTCCAAGAGCGCGTCGGCGATACCGTTCTTGCGTCCAATCCGGTAGAGCGTGGCCCGCATCGCCTGCACCTGCGGATCGCGGGCGGCACTCAGTGCGAAGGATTCGACCATCCCATAATCCTCGAACGGGTGGTACAGAATCAGGTCGCGTTTCTCGAGGAAATCCCATGGGTTGCGGATAAAGCCCTTGGGTTTTGATGGTTTTTGGCGCTCGAATTTCGCGGCGCTCGGGCCATCATCGACGATCTCGGCAACGAAACTCAGGTCGAGCGGCGGTGGCAACTCGGAGACTTCGTGCAGCTGCAACTCGAAGGCATCGCACATTCGTTTCGCCCAGGCGGGCGGAAAGCCCGACTCCAATTCCAAATGGCTGGCCACGCCGTCCAATCTTGTCTCGAGCGCCTCGGGCAGTTCGTCCCAATCGGCCCTCGAGCGGGCCAGTTGCGCGAGGCGCACCAAGCGAAACTCGAAGAGTTGGCTCTGCGTCGGCAGGAACAAATCGCTGCGCATTCGCACCAACGCCCCGAGGCGCACGTAAGCGCCCTCTCGACCGGGCACCGGCAGGACTCGCGGCAGGCTTTCGGGCAGGCGCACCAACGATTCGAGTTCGGCATTTCCGGCGGCGAAGTACAACGCCTGCGAGTTCAGGTCGCTCAGCGCGTCCGCCTCGATGGGATCGGTCAGCGGTACGACCTCTTCGGCGAGGTACGCGCCAAAAAATTGTTGTTCGGATCGGGTCAATTCTGCCGGATCGAGAATCTGAATTCCCAAACGCTCGAGTTCCGGCAGGAATCCAAGGTACGAGGCTCCGGCAACTTCGGCCTGAGATTGCGCCTCGTGCATCAACTCGAGATAGCTTCTTGAACGTCGGTCCTCAAGAAAGGCCCGTGAGACGCGGGCGGCAAAAAACTCGTCCATGTTCGAGGACCAGATGCCGAGGAAACGCAATCGCTCGAGCACCGGAAAATCGGGACGGTTGGCCTGTTCGAGCACGCGGCGGTTAAACGACAGCCACGAGGCTTCCTGGGTGATTTCTCGCACGCCCAAAGTCTTCGCCCCTGATGTCAGCGTTGTGTCAATTCGGGAGGCAATCGCCGAACGGTTTGGGCGTTCTCAGGTCCGATGCTGCTGCCAGAGGTTCGCCGCCAAGCCACGCATGGCCTCGGCACGCTCGAGCACATTGGCCAGATCGGACGCTGGCACGAACATCAACCGAACCTCTTCGAGTGCGAGCCGCAGGGCCACGACCTCGAGCGCCAAATCATGGCCGCTGTTGCGCCGTTCGAGGTCATGCAGCACGGTATGGGTCTCGAAGATGACATCTTTGATGCGGTAACGTTCGGTGGAGTATCGACGGTGAATTTCAGTCATCAGACATCCTTCTGCGGCGAAACCAAACGCCGGTTAGCGCATGATTCTCGCCTCTTTGCCGCCATCCTATGGTCTAGGGATGTCACCGTACTGGCAGACTGCCGGAACAAACACATCCCCGGATACACTTGGGCTCGAATTGTCGAAATGGATACCAATCATTTTGCGGCATTT
Source organism: Deinococcales bacterium (assembly GCA_031418155.1). GTDB lineage: Bacteria > Deinococcota > Deinococci > Deinococcales > JAAFIG01 > JANOWZ01. The sequence goes on along the minus strand of JANOWZ010000466.1, from coordinate 3,858 downwards.
ACTCCCCGAATTCACAGTCTGAGGTCATTGCACAACCGCCGTTTCAAATTCGCTTGACATGGTTCTGAAACTCGAGACGCAAACTGAATTCATGCCAAGAATGCGACGCGAGAATTACCTGCAACATGCAAGCAAATCCTTTCTCGAGGGCTCGAGATGCCGTTCTCCAATGGAGGCGGTCGATGCGGGAGAGCGTTCGATCACGGAATGGTGCGCCTGCCTGAACCGATCCCGCTTGATGTACAACATGACGCCTGAAACCGTTTCGGAAAACCCGTCCGATCAACTTCAGGATTTCAGCCTTCTCTCTATCTGACCAATTGATCTAACAAGTTCATCTCGAGGAGACACCATGACCGAAATCATTCCCGCACAACTTGGTTCGACCCAACCCAGTGTCGAAGATTTCAAACGCGAATTCCTCGAGAACCTGTTCTTGATTCAAGGCACAAACCTCGAGTTCGGCACGCTTCACGATTGCAGTTTGGCCCTCGCGTACACCGTGCGTCAGTACATGGTCGGGCGTTACCTCGAGACGCGCAGCCGCCACGCGAAAAATGGTGCGAAAGTCGTGGCGTACCTCTCGGCGGAATACCTGCTCGGGCGGCAACTCGGCAATGCGCTGCTGGCAACCAACCTGACCCAAACCGCCGAACACGCCATGAATGAATTGGGTTTGGACTTGCGCACGCTCGAGGAAAACGAGGTTGAACCCGGATTGGGAAACGGTGGTCTGGGCCGATTGGCGGCCTGTTACATGGATTCGCTCGCCGCGCTCGAGTACCCGGCGATTGGGTATGGCATCCGTTACGAGTACGGTATTTTTCGCCAAGGATTCACCGATGGCTGGCAAACGGAACAGCCCGATCATTGGCTCTCGCATGGCGATCCGTGGACCTTTACTCGACCCGAACGTGCCGTCTCCGTCGGCTTTGGCGGTCAGACTGAATGGTTCGATGATGCCAGTCGTGGTGCCAGTGTTCAACGTGTCCGCTGGACCCCGGAGCGTCGCGTGCTCGGCGTGCCTTACAACCTGCTCGTGCCGGGATTGGGCGGTGCGGTCAACGCGATTCGGCTCTGGAGTGCTCGGGCCGCCAACGAGTTCAATTTGGGCATTTTCAACAAGGGCGATTACGAGGCCGCCGTCGAGGAACAGACCCGCGCCGAGAACATCTCCAAAGTGCTGTACCCGGACGACAGCACCGCCCAGGGCCGCGAGTTGCGTTTGCAACAGCAATACTTTTTTACCGCCTGCTCGCTGCATGACCTGCTGCGCGAACGTTTGAATGGCACGGCGCTCGAGTACCTACCGGAACGAATCGTGGTCCAACTCAACGACACTCATCCGACGATAGCGATTCCCGAATTGATGCGAATGCTGATGGATGAACACCACCTGGGTTGGGAAAACGCGTGGGAAATCACGCGCCACGTTTTCGCTTACACCTGCCACACACTGCTGCCCGAGGCGCTCGAGACCTGGCCGCGAGCATTGTTCGCAACGCTCTTGCCGCGCCACCTCGAGATCATTCTTGAGATCAACCATCGTTTTCTCGAGCACATTCACGCCCGTTATCCCGGCGATCAGGCCCGAGTGCGCCGCATGTCCATCGTGGATGAATCCACGGATCGCATTCGCATGGCGCACCTGGCGGTCGTGGGCAGCTTCAAAGTCAACGGTGTCGCCGAACTGCACTCAAAACTCCTGCGCGAAAATGTGCTCAAGGATTTCGCCGACCTCTGGCCGGAAAAGTTTGGCAACGTCACGAACGGCATCACGCCGCGCCGGTTTGTGCGGCTCGCCAACCCGGAACTCTCGGGCCTGATCGACCGCACGATTGGCACGGGCTGGACCACCGACCTCGAGCAATTGCAACAACTCGAGGCGCACGCCGACGATGCGGCCTTTCGTGGCGCATGGCACGCGATCAAACGTGGCAACAAGCTGCGATTGGCGCACGAACTGCGCCGGACGACCGGGCTCGAGATCAGCGAAGACGCGATGTTCGATGTGATGGTCAAACGCCTGCACGAGTACAAACGCCAACTCTTGAAGCTGCTGCACGTGATCGCGTTGTACCGGCGAATCAAGCTCGATCCGGCCCGCGAGGTTCAGGCCCGAGTCGTGATTTTTGGTGCGAAGGCCGCTCCCGGTTATGCGATGGCCAAACGCATCATCAAACTGATCAACAGCGTCGCCGATGTGGTCAACCACGACCTCGAGATTGGCAACAAATTGAAGGTGGTTTTCCCGGCGAATTACAACGTCACGCTGGCCGAAAAAATCTATCCCGCCGCCGACCTGAGCGAACAGATTTCACTGGCGGGCAAGGAGGCCTCCGGCACCGGCAACATGAAACTGGCGTTGAACGGAGCGTTGACGGTCGGAACGCTCGACGGTGCGAACGTCGAAATCCTCGAACGCGTTGGCAGCGAACATTTCTTCCTGTTCGGGTATTCCGAGCCGGAAGTCGTGGCGCTCAAACAAAACGGTTACAACCCTCGGGCCATCGTCGAGGCGGATGAGGAATTGGCCGCCGTGCTCAAAATGATCGCCGATGGAACTTTCTCCCGAGGTGACACGAATTTGTTCCAACCGATCCTCGAATCGTTGCTGAACCACGACGAATATCTGGTGCTCGCCGATTTCCGTTCGTACCTCGAAACCCAAGACGACCTCGAGCACGCCTTTGCCAACACGGAACGTTGGACGCGATCCTCGATCATCAACGTGGCACGATCAGGATTCTTCTCGAGCGACCGCGCCATTCACCAGTACGCCCGTGAGATTTGGGACATCGCACCGTTCGGAAGCGAACCCCAAATCACGGCAGCAAAACCCCGCAAGTCGCCACCCATCTCGAGGGCGATTTCGGACGTGCCAGCGGTGAGTGCCCAGGACAAACCATCGCTCAAACGCGCCCTGATCGACAAGCTCGAGCGAATCGAGGGCATCGGGCCAAAGATTTCCAAGGCGCTCGAGGCCGCCGGAATTCAGACGTTCGCGCAACTCGCGCATGCCAGTGAATCCGAACTCGAGGCCGCATTGCGCAATGCTGGCGTAACGCTTGCACCGAGCCGCAAAACCTGGGCGAAACAGGCGACGTTTTTACTCAAGGGTGATACTGAAGGATTCGAGGCGTACACCAAACGGCTCGTTGCGGGCCGTGAACCCGATCCGTTGCAGGCATAATTGAGTTCGCTGAGTGGATTCACACCTGGTGCTTGGTCATGCACGCCATGATCTGCGTCATAATCAAGGTTCGCCCCCAGCGTGGTAATGGGGTCAGCAAGCCCTCGAGCAGCATGGAGGGCCAGCCTGGGCGCACGGTGGCGCGTTTGCCCAGCGCATCAAGCGTGGCCTGCGCCACATCTTTCGCAGTTAATGCCTGACCCATCTGCATGTTGGCTCGGGTTGCGAATCCGGTCTGCACCGGACCTGGTGCCGAGGCGAGCACATCCACACCGAGCGGTTTGAGTTCGGCGTAAAGTCCTTCGACCAGCGTTTGAATGTAGGCTTTGGTTGCGGCGTAATTCGCGGTTCTCGGCACGCCCTGAAAGGCGACGATTGAACTGAACAGCACGATCCCGCCACGTTTGCGTTGCACAAACTTCTGGGCAAAATGGTGCGTCAAGACCAGTGCGGCACGGCAGTTGACCTCGAGCATGTTGACTTCGTTTTCGAGGTCGGCCCGCACGAATTCCCCGCTGGTGCCGTACCCGGCGGCGGCGATCAGCAGGCCCACATCCAGGTCTTTGGTCGCATCAATCACGTGTTGCATCTCGGGGGCCTGTGAGAGGTCGGCGGCGATCACTCGGGTTTGAATGCCGTTGAGCGTGTTCAGTTCTGTTGCGATT
>JANOWZ010000465.1:0-15754 GCA_031418155.1 Deinococcales bacterium | reverse complement strand
CAAAGTTACGGGCGTGCGTGACCGCCCCGAGTTTGATCATGGTCACTCGGGCAATCGTGCCGCTGGTTTCGAGCTTGAATTCCTGTCCGTACCCGATGGCGTTGTCAATCGTCAGTGGCGTGCCGGTCATGGTGGTGACGTTGGTGATGCTTGGGCGCGTCGTGACTTCGGTTTGTCCGCCTGAGCCGTCCGGTTTGAACAAGTACGGGGGCTTGTAGTATTCAACGTTGTTCTGATCGCCGTTGGTTTGGCAACCGCCGCAACTGCCGCCGCCACCGATCATCACGCGACCATCGGGCAGCAGCAGGGCGACCGAGTGATACCCGCGTCCCGCGCCGATGTTCGCCAAGGTGATGAATTTGTTCGTGGCGACGTTGTACAACTCGAGCGGGAAGACATACGGTGCGGTGTTGTGTCCACCACCGCTCGAGCCTGATGAGACAAGCACATCGCCGGTCGGGAGCACGGTCGTACCGTGATGGCGACGACCGAAGGTCATGTTACCGGTGGTGATGAATGTCGGTTGATCGGGGTTGATGTTGACCACTACGCCCGTCTTTGATGGCGTGATGTTGCCGCCGAGCACCAATATTTTTCCAGGGGCAAACATTGCGGCGCTGCCGTAATCGCGGTTTAGGCCATCGGGTCGAGGGTTGAGCAGCTTGCGCACCGCACCTGTGCCGTCCGTGCTAAAGGCGTAGAGGGTTGCTTCCGGCCCAACCCTCACGACCTCGCCGTTGGGTCGAGGGTACATGAACGGATAGTACGAGAGTGCCCCAGGGTCCGTGACCTGCGCGTTCGTCAGGGCTCGCCAACCGCCGCCAGCGTTCGTCTGCCAGACCTCGGGCATGTTGTTGACCAGGTTCAGCACGCTCGAATAGCCCTCGGAGACCATGATCTCGCCGTTGGCAAGCGGTGTGGTGCTCGGATACCAGCGTCCGGTGTGTTTGGGGTCTTTGTAGTACAGGTTCGGGTTGAAACTTGAGTCGTTTCGGGGGTTGCCGACGGGGTTCGGCAGTTTTTCTGAGTACATCGGCGTGGTGGCACTGACCGCCCCCGTTTTGTAGTCGAAAATGTTGGTATTCGGGGCACCAACAAAGTTGTCCCAGTGTGCCCCGGCGATCAGCAAGCGTCCGTCGGGTAGGTGTGAGAATCCGGCGCAGAAGAGGTTGCTGTTCGTGTACAAAGAGTTCGTGCGGGCGCTCGCACCATCACCAAGCGCGGGGTCCCAAACAGTGATGTTGATGTCTTTGTTGTAGTTGCTGCCGCCACCCCAAGTGAAGACCTTACCGTTGGGCATGAGGGCCGCATGAATTGGCATGAATGCCAACTCGTAAATCGGGGACATTTTGCCGATCACGCCTTTGGGTGGCTCGGGGGGATCGTTGTTGCTGATGTCGCTGTCCACCGAAACCTCGAGCCGGTCCACGTTCATGACCGATGTCGCACCGGCTGTGAGCGAATCGAAGTACAGCACAAATTCGTATGTGCCTGGTTGGATGGGCACCACCACGGATTCTTCTCGCCAACTGGTGTTGCCGCCGCTGGCCACGACTAGCGCTTTGTCGATCAGTTTGCGTCCGCCCAAACCGAGCGAAAATGTTCCACCCGCGATACTCGAGGCGTAGCGCACGGTCACTTTGAAGAGTTTCTTGCTCAGTGTCGTCGGCACGATGAAGCTGTACTTTAGGAATTCACCGGCTTGGGTGTTGGTCACGAATTGGTCATTGCCCAGCACGTCAATGTCCACATTGCTGATTCGTGTGCCCGCACCCGAATTGCCAAGTGAGGTGTCGTTGTACGCCAGCCCATCGCCGCCCCGGTCGAAATGTTCGGCCTCCAGTGTAAATGGTGCATTCGGCAGGGTGCCGCTGTACGGCAGGTTCTTGGCGGGTTTGGTCAATTTGAACGAATCGATCATCACGGCGCTCGAGCCGTTCAGATCGGCGATCACCACACGCAATTTGTGTTCCCCGGATGGCAAGGTCAGGACGGGCAAGGTGAATTCCTTGAAGGCGCTTCCGGTGGCGGTCACTTTTAGGGTGGTGTTGTCTACCGGGTTGCCGTCAAGCTCGAGCCGCAGTGTCGCCCCGGCATTGGCGGAGACGTTGAAGGTCACGTCGAAATCGTTGGCTTGCGCGATTTTCAGGGCGTACTCACCGGAACTGTCTTTGCTGGTGGTGCGCAACGAGCACGGACCGCCGGAGATTTGGCGGCGTTCAATGCCGCTGGTCGCCGACACGTAATCTTCGGATTGAATCGTAGTACCAGTCAGGCCGACATCCGTTGTTTTGCCGCTGCCACCGCACAAGGTTGGGTCGGCCTCGGGTCCGGGGCAGGCCATCAGCAACACAGCCAAGGTCAGGGCAGCAAGGCTCGAGGTGATGGTCCGGGTTTTGATGGTCATGGTCTTCCTTATGGAGCACCGATGCAACAATGGAATTCGTGGTTTGGCGCTGTTTTTCTGGCTCGAGATAAAGTGATTGCGGCGGGAGATTGAAGGTGCGCCGCGAACCCCATTAAACGGTTTTTTCTTAAATTGGGTTGAAATCTGCCCGTTTTCGTGTGATGCACAGGTTACTTCGTCCGCGCAAGTATTGACCGAACATCGCTCCATGCAGACACGGAACCTTGGTCTCGAGTTTGCCTGACGCTCACCCGTCCCACTTCGCTTCTGGGTACAGTTTGACGTGCCTCGAATCCGTTTGTTCACCATCCTCTGCGTATTCACCATCGGTGTGGCGCTCGCTGTACCGTACACCGTCAAACCGGGCGACACCCTTTCGAGCATCGCTCGGGCGTTCAGTACGGATGTAACGACCTTGAAGCGTTTGAACAGCCTCGAGAACGATACCTTGCGGGTTGGGATGACGCTTGAGGTTCCAGGGCAGGCCAAAACAGCCAATTTTATCAACGTCTCGAGCGGCGCTGTAACCGTGACACACCGGGCGAACCTCAAGCCTGGGGAACCGGTCACAATTCGCGTCTCGGGCACGCTTGAGCAACCGACGGTGATTTGGGGCGTAGGGCGTGCCAGCGTCGAAAATCCGGGTCAAGGCAAGGCTGGCACACTGCAAGAGGGAGAAATGCAATTGGTGATGGTCCGCGATGGCAACGATTGGGCCGGTGTGGGCCGCGACATCCTCGGCACGCTTGCCGAGACTGTCAAACTTGAGGTGCGTGTTGGTTCGCAAATCCTGACCTCGAGCCTGCAACTCTTGGGCGATCCCCGCCCATTGCAAGATGTCTTCATGTCCAAGCAGGTCATGGCCACGCTGACCGATGACAACCGCGCCCGAGAACGCGCCGTACTGACCGCCGCGTACAAGCTTTCCGAAACCACCCGTCGAGCTTGGACAAAACCGTTTGTGTGGCCGGTTCCAGACCGCCAGATCAGTCCGTTCGGCCAGAACCGGCGCTACGAACAGGGCGGCGAACTGAACTTTCATTACGGCGAGGATCTGGTTGCGCAGATTGGCGCACCGATCAAAGCCAGCAACGATGGGACCGTGGTGATCGCCGGGTGTTACCCGATCCGAGGTTGTCTGACCGGCATCAATCATGGCGCGGGTCTGGTCAGCACGTACTTTCACCAATCCAAGATTCTGGTCAAGATTGGTCAGCGCGTCTCGAGGGGCGAGTTGATTGGGCTGGCTGGCAAGACTGGGTTCGCCAACGGCCCACATTTGCACATCGAGTTTCGAGTGCGCGGCGAAGCGACCGATCCGAGGGTGTGGATGGGCAAGGTCTGGCCCTAAGCAAGCCACGAGTCACAGGTCACGAGGAAGGGCTCGGGCTTTTCCTGCTTGGGCGATGAGCCCAACCTGTCAAACATCCCTGTCTCAAAACGCTCGAGACGCTAAACTGAAACCATGAGCGCAAGTCCACAACCATTGACCATCGAGCATTTCACGCAGCACGCGGATTTTTTGAACGCGGACGAGTTGATTGCCGGGTCTGACATTTGCGTGCAATGCGGGTTGTGCCTGTCGGTTTGCCCGACGTACCAGCACACCGGCGAGGAAATCCAAAGCCCACGAGGTCGCGTGATGTTGTATCGCGCCGCCGCCGAAGGCCTGACCAAAGATTACGAGGTGGTGCTCGAGGCGGCCTACGATTGCTTGGATTGTCGCGCCTGCCAAACCGTTTGCCCGAGCGGGGTTAAACCGGGGGAAATGTCGGTTGAAACTCGGGTCGCCTTGCAGGATGGCAAGGTTCCGGCTGGACATTTGGGTTTGAAACTGACGCTCGAGGTCTTCAAACGGCCCTGGGCGATGGATGTGCTGAATTTTGGCGTGCGCACGTACCAAGTCACGGGATTGCAGAAATTCGTGCGTTCCACGAAAATCCTTGGGAAATTCGGTGCACCGGGCCGAAAACTGGCGGAGCTCGAGAACATCTGCCCCAGCAATGTCGCGCCTGCCATGCGATTGCGCACCGCGCCGGTCACACCCGCGATTGGTGAGCAGCGCGGACGGGTCGCGTTCTTCCTCGGCTGCCTGATGAACGCCTTTTACAGCGAAGCCTCGAGCGCCACGGTGAAAGTCTTGACCTTGAATGGCTTCGAGGTGGTCACGCCCAGGGACACGACCTGTTGCGGCGCACCGCACATCGAAGAGGGCGACCGCGAGGGTTTCGATCAGGTGGTCAAACGCAATTTGGATTTGTACGATACGTTGGAAGTGGACGCGATCATCACCGATTGCGCCGGGTGTGGCGCGGAACTCAAGAAGTACGCGAAATACTACAAAGACGATCCCGAGTACGCCGCCAAAGCCGAACGCTTCTCGAGCAAATCCTATGGCATCTCCGAATTCCTCAAAAAACAGGGTTTGCGCGGACTACCCGAAGGCACGCTCGAAAACGTCGGTGCGGGCTCGAGCGTGACCTACCAGGATGCCTGTCATCTGTGTCACGGCCAGAGCGTCTGCAATCAACCCCGTGAAATCTTGCAGGCCAACCCGACCGTCGAATATCGCGAACTCGAGAACGCCAGCGATTGCTGTGGTGGCGGCGGCATTTACAACATCACGCACCCAGAGATGAGCGCCAAGATCCTGTCTGGCAAGATGGAGCGCGTCCGGGCGACCGGGGCGCAAATCCTGTCCGTGGAGAATCCCGGCTGCCTGTTGCAACTCGAGGCGGGCACACGCACCTATGATGTCGATGTCGAAGTCCTGCATACCAGTCAGATTCTCGAGCGGGCATACCGCAAAGCGGGCGAGACCCGCTAAATCCAAGCTCGAGCCTTGATTGTGGTCTTTGTACCCCTGTGAGTTAGGGGGTTTGTGCCCGTCACGTTGCTTTCCTGTTCTATACTGCCCTCAAGCCCATGTGGTCTTTCAACTGACGTTCAGATGCAAGCCCAACAATGGTTCGGGGGAACCGCCTTGATCTGCCCGTATTGCGCCACCACCCTCGAGGGATCACCGGACCGTTGCACGAATTGCGGTGCGCACCTGTCTGCGCCCCGCTTACCGGTCGGTACGAAACTCGCGGCGGGTCGGTACTCGGTCGGGAAGCTCTTGGGTCAGGGTGGTTTCGGCATGACCTACCAGGGTGCGGATTCCGTGCTCAAACGGGTCGTGGCGATCAAGGAACTCTTCCCGGAAGGCTCGAGCCGTCACGGGGCGCGAGTCATGCCGCCAATCAGTTTTGGTGGCACCGGTTTCGCCGAGGCCCGCATCGGCGTGGTCGAGGAGGGTCGGACGCTGGCACAGTTTGACCATCCTGGCATCGTGCGGGTGCTGGATGTGCTCGAAGAGAATGGCACAGCGTACTTGGTGATGGAAAAACTCGAGGGCGAAACCTTGGGTAGCAAACTCGACCGTGATGGCAAGATGGATGCCCGTGAGGTCGAACGTGTCGCCGTGACCATCGCCGAAGCGCTCGAGGGCGTGCACAATTCGGGCATGTTGCACCGGGACATCAAACCGGACAACATTTTCTTGACCACACAGGGCCGGATCGTCCTGATTGATTTCGGCAGCGCCCGCAGTTTCGTGACCGCCAAAACCGTTCGGCACACACGGTTGTTAACCCCCGGTTACGCACCGCTCGAGCAGTACGCGGAACAGGCCCGGTTTGGACCATACACAGATTTGTACTCGCTTGGCGCAACGCTGTACCACGCCTTGCAGGGCTACCCGCCGCCCGCCGTGACGGATCGGATGCTCGGTGTGGCGCTTGAGCCGTTACCGCTTTCCACACCACCCGGACTGCGCGAGGCGATTGAACATGCCCTCGCCTTGCAGGTGGACAAACGCCCCAAAAGCGTTTCAGATTTCACTGGTTTGGCCCGAGAGTTGGTGCGTTTTGGCCTGCACCCAACCCTGAGGGATTTCTCGGATTTCATTGGGCAAGAACGATTGAAATCCGACCTTGAAGAACGCCTGAAAAAATCCAAACACAAGAAAAAACCGCTCGAGCACACGCTGTTCGTTGGGCCGCTCGATTCTGGACGGCGCACGCTGGCGCAACTGATCGCTGCCGAACTCGGGGTTGGCATCATCATCCGCAGTGCCTCGGGTTTGCGCACCCCCGGCGACCTGATGGAACTGTTCAAAGAATTCCGTGAAAACGACGTTTTGTTTCTCGAGGACGTGCACCGTTTGGGTCAAACCATCGGTGAACGCCTTGCGAGTGCCGCTCGGGTTGGTCGCGTGCAACTCGTGCATGGGCGCGGCGTGGACATGCACTGGGTTCAGATTGAGGCTCCACCGTTCACGCTGATCGGTTCGACCACCAATGCGAACCTCGTCTCGCCAAGCCTGCGGCCCGTGTTCACCGCCGAACATCATTTCGATTACTACCTGCCGCAAGAGATTGCGACCCTGCTTGAGCGTCACGCGAAACGTCATGGTTTCATCCTTGAAACGCAGGCCGCCCTCGAGATTGGTGTGCGTTCTCGCGGCGAGGCCCGCGTCGCCTACAACCTCTTGAAGCGAGTCAGTGATTTCGCCGTGGTCGCTGGCGAACGCGAAATCGATCAATCCCGAGCCGTGCGAGCCCTCGACACGATGGGCCTCGATCAACTTGGCCTCGAGCGTGAAGAACGACATTTGCTCGAGAAATTGATGCTCGAGTTCGGCGGTGGTCCCGCGCCGCTGGCGGTGTTGGCAGCGGCAGTCTCACGCGACCAGAATTACGTGCATGAAACCTACGAACCATACTTGGTGCACATTGGTTTTATCGATCCGACCCCGCAAGGTTGGGTGCTGCGCGATCCGGCGTACTACCACCTGCGCAACGCCAATTTTGAATCCATGTCCCTCGAATGGTGAGCAACTCGTGTCGGATCAATCTCGAGCGAACGCAATCATCTTTTCGATCAATGCTGGATCATATGGGTTCTCGAGCTTGTAGCCATTGACGAACACGCTGGGCGTGCCGTTCACGCCTGCACGTTGCCCGGATTGCAAGCCAGCGTCAACTCGGGCTTTGTGCTTGTGGGTGCTGACGCAGCTTTCAAACTCGCCCATTTTAAATTTGAGTTTTGTGGCGACCTTGAGAAAAAATGTTTGTGGTGTTTGGCTCCCAGTCCAACTGCGATCCGCGAACAGCGCGTCATGAAAGCCCCAAAATTGACCTTGGTCGGCGGCGCACTCGCTCGCTTCGGCGGCGGCTCGGGCTCGAGGGTGAATGCTTTCGAGCGGGAACTGATGAAACTCGAGGCGCACACCGGCGGGCAGTTTTTTTGCCCAGGTGTTCATCACTTCCTTGTCAAATTTTTCGCAGTACGGGCATTCAAAATCGGAGAAGACACGGATCACCACGCTCGAGTTTTTCTGTCCCAAAATGTTGTCCACGGGCACGAACGTTGCAGTGGGAATCTCGGGAATGCGCACGTCAAACTCGAGGTTCTTGTTGCGAATCTGCGTGTTCAATCGGAACGCTGCGCCAAGGCTTTCGGTTTTGCCGCCGGGTTGCTCGAGGATGGTTGCGGTTTGTGTGACGTATTCGGCGTATTTCGTGTCGATGTCATCGCCAAGGTTGGTCAATGCCGCCAGCAGTTTACCGGCTTGTTTGGCAGGCACACCCTGGAAGGTTACGGTGGCAGATTTCATGACGTTGGCTTTCATCTCGAGTTTGATTTGAGCACCGTTGCCGCTGTACGTGTTTTCACCGGTGCTTTTGAAACCCTCGAAGGCGGGACGCTGCAAAAAGGCGGGCAGTGGTCCGCCCGAATTTTTAGAGACGAAAAAGCCAATGCCGAGCACGAGCACGGCGAAGGCGAACAGGGCAGCAATGATTTTCACGGAGACAGTCTACGAGAAAAACCAGAAGAAAGATCAAAGAGAAAAGAGGCGATCCCGCCCGTTAGGTGCGTCTTGGGATCAAGAGGAAAGTAACGGCCAAGACCAAACCTTCGAGACTCGAGTTTGGTTTTACTTTCCTCTTCTGTGACTTTTCTCGTTCCTCTGCCCTTCAACGGCGCAAGATGCGTTTGCGCAAACCTTCTACCTCTTGGACTTGCAGCAGCGAGCAAACGATCACGTAGATGGCTGCGCCCAAGCCACCAGCGACGACCAGGTGTAAGACACCGTTGATCACTCCTCGAGCGTAGGGGATTCGGCTCGAGATCAACCAGGCGACCAATCCGGCGGCAATCGCAGCGATGCCAACTTTAATAGTGTGTCCGACCAGTTTTTTCCAGTTCAGTTCGATTTGCCTGTACAGCGTCCAGACGTACACGCCGACCATCAACCAACCGGTGATTGGCGTGGCGTAATTCATGGCGACGAAACCAAACCTCGAGAGCAGCACGTACAGGCCGGTGTTCAGGATGAAGGCGATCACGCTGATGGTCACGGCATCACGGGCGCGTTCTCGGGCGTAGAAGGCCCTCGTCAGGAGTTGCACGAGGCCCCACGGTGCGATGGCGAGAGCGAACGATGGCAGTAAGGCCAGCGTTGGATTGAATTTGTTGTCAGCGATCCGTCCGGTCAGTTCAAAAATGCTCGAGACGACGCTCGGTGCGAGCGCGAACATCAGGGCGCTGGCTCCGGCGGACAGGAACAGCACCAGCCTCGAGTAACCGAGCACGGTTTCGCGGAAGTTCTTCCAGTCGCTCGCGGCGGCAAATTCGGAGAGTCGTGGGTAGGCCGCCGTTGCGGGCGAGATGGCGAACAAGCCTTGAACCAGCAGGAAAACGATCTCGGCGTTGGCGAAACCGGTCAGTGCGCCCGCCCCGAAACTCGAGAGCAGGCCGGTCAGGATCACGGCCAGGAATTGCCGCGTGCTGGTGGTGAAGGCAAACGGTGCGATCAATCGCAACGCCCTTGAGAGGCCCGGATGCCAGGTCAGGTTCGGGCTGGGCAGCAGGCCGTATTTTCGCAGGCTTGGCAGTTGCACCAGCAGTTGCGCGAAACCGCCCAAGGTGGTGAACACCCCGAGCCACAGGGCTTGGTTTGGAAAGAGTAAAAATCCGGTGATCGTCAGGACATTGAACGCCAATGGCGCGAACGAGGTGGCGGCAAATTTTTCTTCGGCATTCAGCAAACCCATCGCCAGCGCACTGAATGAGATTCCAGCCAGGAACGGCATCATCAGGCGGGTCAACCAGATCGCCAAATCCAGGTTGACTTTCGTGGCGGCAGCATGACCGCTCAGCGTGCTCGAGAGTTGAAACAGGCCAACAATTTGTGGCGCGAAGACAATGCCAAGCCCGACGATCAGCGCGTTTACCGCGACCAGCATCGACATGAAACTGGCGATGAAGCGGCGACGTTCACCCGGCTCGAGCGATTTGTACACTGGGATGATGCTGTTGGACAGCGCACCCTCGGCAAGCAGTTCTCGGAAGAGGTTCGGCACGCGGTAAGCGATGTTGAAGGCATCGGTGATTTCGGTCGAGAACAATCGGTTGAACAGTGTTTGGCGCAACAGGCCCAAAATCCGGCTGGCAAACGTGCCACCCATGACCGTAACGATGTTGCGGGCGCTCGAGCGTCGCGGGGCAGGAATGCTCGAGTTTGGGCTGATCGGTGGAACAATTTCAGATTCGTTCAAAAAAACCTCAAGAACAGTCTGCTCGAGTTGTGTGAGTGATCCTCTTAGAAAACGGATCCGAATGGCTCAAGCCTGTGACTCGAGACCTGTGACCCGTGACTCAGATTTTCTCGTGCTTGGACCACGGGTAGACAATCCAGGCGTTCGTGGCTTTGATGTAGTAATCGGGTTTTGCCTCAATTTCGCTGTTCCCCGGTTTGTAATGCAGGACCGCCGTAATCGGTTCGCCACCCGCCATGCGCACTCGAGCATCGACGGCTTGAATCGTGCGGCCAGAATCCCAGACTTCATCGACGACCAGGACACGTTTGCCTTCCAAGAGTGGATCGGCTGGGAATTGCAAAAACTTTGGCGTGGCGGCTCGAGCACCGGTTTCATCGTCGTAGAACTCGACGGCGGCGATCAGGATATTGCGCAGGCCCAAGCGGTAGCCGAGGATCGCGCCGGGGATCATGCCGCCGCGTGTGATGACCAGCATCACGTCGAAATGTTCACCTTGGAGTTGCGCGGCGAGAACTTCGACTTGTTCGGCGATGCCTTCGTAGGTTTGGAAGTCTTTTTCGATGCTCACGCTGGAAGCCTAACGCAAAAGCGTGGTGAAGGGCGAATGGCAAAGGGCGAAGGGAACATCAAACCCGGTCAAAGAGATTTTGAATTTCGCCATTCGCCCGTCATGTGAAACATGCGTTGCATGATGCCTTTTTCCAGGTTTCTCGTAGATTTGCTAAAGGCCAAACTCATACTCAAGTGAGTATTATGTGTATAATACTCACTAACATCAACACCTAAGTTCGGTGCGACCTCGAGCAAATCATTCGGGCGAGCAAACCCCAACCGGACGGTTTCCAGGCCAACATTGATGTTAGGAGCAGACCAATGATCCGACTCGCCGCCAACTGGAGCACCACCCTCGAGAAACTGCTGCGCAAAATCGATCCACCCGTCGATTATCTGAAAATCCCGCTCGAACGTGACTGCGCCCAGCAACTCGAGGCGGCCAGACCATTGCGGCCTGTGCTCCTGCACGGCTGGGGACCACCGTACCGGGCTGGAATGCGCGAGATTCCCGGTCCAGAACTGCTGCGCGAACTCGCACAATCCAGCGGCACGCCGTACTTGAGCGTGCATTTGGACATGCAGCCCGAAGACTTCGGCGGTGAACACTGTGATGCTGAACCCAACGAAGCCGAGGCTATCGAACGCATCACCTCAAGCGTGCGTAACCTGCGCGAAATCACCGGCCTGGACGTGCTGCTCGAGAATTGCGCCAGTTATTCCTGGAGCGAACGGCCCGCGTTTATCGTCAGCCCAGAATTTATTTCAGCGGTGCTCGAGGCAGCGAACGCGAACCTCCTGCTCGACCTCGCACACGCTCGGGTCAGCGCGTACCACCGTGGCGAACCCGAACCCGAGTACCTCGAACGCCTGCCCTTGCAGCGGGTGCGTGAAATCCACGTCTCAGGCCCGCGCCTCGAACCGGAAGGCTTGCGCGACCGTCACCTGCCATTGACTGAAACGGATTACAACCTCCTCGAGCACGCCCTAACCAAAGCCAAATTCGTTCACACCATCACCCTCGAGTACGCCGGAATTCCAGACGTGGGTCGCACCCGTGATGGCCGCGAAATTCGCATTCCTCGCAATGACCCTGGCGCACTTCTCGAGCAACTGGCCCGTTTGGACACGATTCGCAAACGCTACGGTGGCACGCAACGAACCGCACCGAAACTGCCAGCCGGATGGCACTTGGACCGTCGCCTGCGCGAACAATTCCGGGCACAAATGCTTGAACAACTCGAGTTCGCACACGTCGCTTGAAAGCAGAGGAAAGTCACAGAAGGTCAAAGAGGAAAGTAAAGGCCAGATGCTCGAGATGGTCTGGGTTTACTTTCCTCTGCTTTTCCCTGCCCTTCACCCCGCGTGACGTGCCCGCCAAGCCCGAGCCGCCCGAGGTCGCGCCTTTGGTTTCGCGTGCGGATCGTGTAGGCGTTCACGGGTCGTGCGTGGCCCATGCTCAATCAGGATCGCGACCCGTTCACGCGAGACGACACGGTACGGATCGTCCGGGATGTAGGCGGTCACAACATCCAAGAAGTTGTGCGAGAATTCGATCACGACGTGCAAAGGCAAGCGCAATGTTTGAGAGACATGGATGTAGCCCAGCACCAGCATCCGTGAATCCTCCGGGTAAACCGCGAGTTCCCGGCCACGCTCGAGGCTGGTCACGATGTCACGCTCGGTGAAACCCTCGCTGATCGCGTGCCGCACCGCATGTGCTTTGATCGCGTAGCGACCGGACCAGATCAGGTCCTGCAATTGTTCGAGGGAGGGTCGTCTCGAGTAAAACATGGTGGCCTCCGTTTTGAAATCCGTTGAGAATGCGGGGGGTCTAAACGAGAAAACGCTCCCATCGCAACGTGTGTCGCGGGAAGCGCTATGTGAAACGTAACCCTCAGGGGGTCATGCGAAAATTGTACACGAAGCCCGATGTGAGTGTGTGAAAAAAGGCCAAACCTGGATGACTACCAGCACCTCGGAGTCAGTCCGATGGGTGTGAGCCATGCTGCCAATCTCGAGGTTCGCTGATGGTCGTTTGCGTCCGTGCCAACAGCACATTCATGCCAGACTGATCTCATGAAGTGGCTCAATGACCGTTTTTTCCAAGGGTTCTGGCCAATCCTTGGGATACCGGCCGTTCTTTCTACGCTGACGCTGGTGTTTATCGGTCAAGTCAACGATTGGATCCACATGTCCGTGTACTTGGTTGTGCTCGGCATCGCGTGGCTGCTCTCGAAAGGGCCACACATGCGCACCGCTGTGTTCGGCGTGTTCGTCGCATCGTTCTTGCTGGTGTTGTGGACGGCGCTCGATCCGCAAAGCCTGATCAACCGGTTGCACCTGGGCGTGCTCGGGTACGGCACGTTGATTGCGCAAGTCACCTTGGGTGTGGCCTTGCATTTTGGTTGGTTTGGCGCTGCGTTTGGGGCGGTGGTCGGTTTGATGTTCTTGCTGCCCTATTCGCGCGGTGGTATCTGGGCATTTGCGGCTTTCTTAAACTCGGCGGCAGCCGCCTTGGGTGCCGCCATGAACGCGCTGTTGCTGCAATTGCAAGGGGCCAAAATCGAGATTGAACGTGTGGCAATGCTGGACGAACTGACTGGCCTCGAGAACCGTCGTGCGATGCTGTTGACCCTCAAACGGTATCAGGCGCTGGCATCTCGACAGGGTTCGCGCCCGCTGGTCACCAGTTGGGATTTGAAAGACCTCAAACGCATCAATGACCGTGACGGACACGCCGCAGGCGACGCGCACCTGCGAAACTTTGCGGTGGTGCTGCGCTCAGAGGCCCGACTCGAGGATGCCTTTTTTCGCATCGGTGGTGACGAATTTGTTGGTTTGCACCTGGGTTTGTCCGACGGTTCCGAGTTGCTGGATCGCGGGCGGGCCAAGTTTGCGGGCGTTGCCGCAGGTTGGGCCTTTGTAGACCAGGATTTCGAGGCGGCATCGATCGAAGCGGACCAATTGCTGTACGTCAACATAGCGCAAATGAAGGCGCACACCGGACAACTCGAGGCGACCCAAACCGGTTCGTAGTGTCCATGTCGTGCGGATTGGCATTTGAAAACCATCCTGAAATTGATGGCTGTAAAAGTTGAGGCTCGAGGAACGGGGGAATATACTGCTCACATGAGATTTCAGACCACGCTGCTCGCGGCGGGAAAAACGGCGACCGGCATCGAAGTGCCCGCCAACGTTGTCGAAAGCCTCGGCTCGAGCAAGAAACCGGCGGTGAAGGTCACGATCAATGGGTACGAGTATCGCAGTACCGTCGCGGTCATGGCTGGAAAGTTCATGCTGCCGGTCAGCGCCGAACATCGATCCGGGGCCAAGGTTACTGCTGGTGACATGGTGAATGTCACGCTCGAGTTGGACTCAGAGGCTCGGGTGTTGGAAGTGCCGCAAGATTTTGTGGCTGCGCTTGAGGCGGATGCCGCCGCAAAAACGTTTTTTGAGGCTTTGTCGTACAGCAACAAACGCCGTTTTGTCCTCAGCATTCTTGAGGCGAAAAGTGCTGAGACTCGAGCGCGAAGAATTGCAAAATCGGTCGAAACGCTGCGGGCGGGCAAGGCGCAATGAAACTCGAGCCGAGTGACTTTCCGAAGATTGGAAAACCCGCATTGCGCGCTTCACGCTGCTGGATTCGTTCGGCTCGAGCAATTGACCGGTATCACCAAAACAGAATTGAGCAGGCTGCATGGCATGGGGCCAAAAGCCGTGGGCATCCTGCGTGAAGCGTTGGCAGTAAAAAACCTGAGCTTCAAATCCGAATGAGGTGGAGGCACGTATGTCCGAAAAATCAGAACGCGATCAGAAAATCTTTGCCAGTTACCTCGAGAACATCAAAGCGAAAACGGGCAAGACATCGGACGATTCTCGGGTGCTCGCCGCGAAGAAAGGACTCGAGAAAACGGCTGAGATCGTCGCTTGGTTGAAGGCGGACTTTGCTTTGGGTCATGGTCATGCAAACGCGATTGCTCACCTGTTGGTTCACGCCGATACTTTCAAGGCGAGCTCGGATGACAAGTTGGCAGGACATTTCACCGGCAACAAATCCGGTTGGCGCAAAGCGTATGACGCACTGGACGCGAAGTTGCGCAAGTTCGGATTGGACGTGTAGATCGCACCGAATCGCACGTACATCAATTTGTATCGCGGCACGAAATAATTTGGCATTGTGCAAATCTCGAGCATCGACCGGATCGACATCGGCATGAAACTCAAAGGGAGGGATTGCGGCGACCGAACAGCTCGAGCTTGCCGGGTCTTGGAACGCGATGGTCACGCATCGGGTGCGTGTGGCGGAAGCGAAAGAAATCAACGCCGAAGTGCTCGTGTGGTTGAAGCAAGCTTACGAAGCGGCATGATCGATCCTGAACCCAACTGGCTCGAGCCTCCCGGATTTCATTGACAGGTTTCATTGACAGGAGCCCGCGTGCAACTCAATCCATACTTGTTCTTCAACGGCAATTGCGAGGCGGCATTCACGTTTTACGCGCAATGCCTGGATGGGAAAATCACCGCCATGCAATGCAACGCGGACGCGCCGACGGCGGCACAGATGACCCCGGAATGGCGCGGCAAAATCCGTCACGCCAGCCTGAGTGTCGGCACTCGAGAATTCATGGGCGCAGACCGTCAGCCTGAGATATACGAGGCTCCGAAAGGCTGCTCGGTGCTGCTCGGTTTCATCAATCCCGCCGAGGCGGAGCGTGTATTTCACGCACTGGCGGTCGGTGGGACCGTTGCGGTCCCATTTGGCGAAGCCTTCTGGGCGCGACGATTTGGGATGCTGACCGATCAGTTCGGCATTCCGTGGATGATCAATTGTTACCCTTTGCCCACACAACGCCGCGCCATGTCCATCACCTGAGCACCCAAGGAAAACCAGATGAACACTGAAGACAGCATCGAGCAAATCGCACCGAAACTCGAGCGTTTCTTTGGCTGTTCTGGCCGGACGCTCAAACCGTGCGCGGCGACGGTTGCCGCTTTGGTGGCGCAAATTCCGAGCGGACATGTGGCAACCACTGAGTGCTTTGTCCGGCTGGATCTGATAGTCTTTAAGAATGAAAAGACGATCTGAAATCAACCTACCCACCGAACACCGCCAACACCTCGAACAACTCACCCGAACCGGCACCAACAAAGCCCGAACCATTACTCGAGCCAAAATCTTGCTCCT
>JANOWZ010000464.1:0-2446 GCA_031418155.1 Deinococcales bacterium | reverse complement strand
GCCATGTCGGGTGGTCCTGATGGCAGCATGTTCAACTCCTCGAAGAACGCCTCGAAGTTGCCACCAGGGATCACCGTCCAGAGCGTGCGCCCCGTGGTACTGCCAACATTGGTGAAACCATGCGGAATCAAGCGTGGGAAGTGAAACACGCTACCTGGGCTGGCCGGGTGGGTCTTGCCATCAAGCCAGATCTCAAACTCTCCCTCGAGCACCGCGATCACTTCGTCTTCGTGCTGGTGAACATGTGGTGGGATGCCCAGCCCAGGCGGTGAGACGACATCGAAGGTGTAGTAATGCCCGGCAGCGTCCTGACTGCTGACCTTGACGGTGGCGGTGTGACCGAGAATGTTCAGGCGTTTGCCTTGATTAGGGGCAAGAACAAATGCGGGTTTGGTTGCTGTGGTCATGGGATGCGCTCCTTTAGCTCGAGTGACTCCCGAGCCTGAGTTGAGGATTTATCCTTTACCATCGTTGGCACCCATTCCGCTCTAGAACGCGTAGGCACTTGGATCGGAGAGGCCGATGTAATCCACGACCTTTCCGCCCTGCACTGTCCAGATGTGGGTGAGAAAGGAATCAAACGGCTGACCGGTTCGCCTGATCACACCCTTCCAGTCGATGAGCACCACCACCGTGTCATCTTGAGCGATGATCTTGCGAGGGATCAAGCTCTGGACTTCCACCGCTTCGTTCATTGCCTGGAAGAACTGCGCAATCTCGGCGTGACCACGGGTGGGTTTGCCCCACTGACCGGGGAAGTGACCCTTTCCGAACTTGTTGATCAGGGTTGCTTGCTCATCCATGCAGGAAAGAACGGCAGGCATGTCGCCGCGCCCGAAGGCTTCGTACAGTTTTTGGATAATTTGGGTATTTTCCTGGGTGGCTAACATGGTCTCTCCTTGTGCTCGAGTGATGCCCGAGCTTGCGCAGGATTGCGGAAGCCCACACCATCAGGCGGGTGGCGACATGTGACCGAGTTGCATCAGCAAACCCAGCCCATCCGAGTAGTTGTGGCCTTCAATCGCTTCGCCGTTCGCGTTGAAGCGCCAGACTTCGCAGACATCCAACGAGAATGCTTTTCCGCTCGGGCCGAACGGTGTGCCTGCCATCGGGCCGTCCTGCGTGCCAACGCCATGGAAGATGGCGGTGACGTACTCGCCGCCGTCGATGTAGCGTGCATCCACCAGCTTGATATCACTTGACATGCCATAGAATGCCTGCAACCAGCCGGTGAATTCGTCTCGAGAGTGAACGGTCACGCCCCGACCATGATCGGTCACGGTGCATGAGGCGGCGACCAGCTTGGCAGCCTTGGCCGCATCATGTGCGCTGAAAGCGTTATGGGCTGCGCGGAGGGTTTCAATGTTGTTCATCATCTGCTCCTTTTGCCCGAGTCGAACTCGAGCCGCGCCAGTTGGCGTTGAATGGCCTGTTCAGGCGGGAAGGGCTTCGTTGGCGCTCAGGTTGGCTTCCTGGAAACGTTCGGCGTAGGGCGTTGCGAACCTGGCCCCAACCAGCAACCTCGAGCGGCGCAGGTCATCCACGGTCCAGGCCCAGTGGTACGTGTCGTGATACAGCCGGTAGACCCGCTCGAGGGTTGGCATGGTCTCGCTGATGTCGCAGTAGACCTGATCGCGTGGCAAATCACTGGAGTAGTAGTGATACAGCCGCATCGGTTCACGGTGAGCGGTCCCAACCAGTTTTGGAATCCGGCACAACTTCAGGCTGGACAGACACGCCCAGTACGTGGCGCGGTGATCTGGGTGCATGTCAAACGGGTCCCAGGTGATGATCGCTTCGGGTTTGAAGGCTGCCACAATGTGTGCCAACGCCAACGCCTCCTCGCGCCCACCGGTCAATCCGGCATCTGGGAAGTTCAGAAATTGCTGCCTTGCCCCCAGAAGTTTTGCCACTGCCTGCCCGTGCGTCTCGCGGGTTTGTGCGACCTGATCGGGATTCATCTCACCGAACTGGCTGGCGAGTTCCCCGTGGGTCATCCAGACGAGTTGGATTTTGGCCCCGTCACTGGCAAAGCGGGCCAGGGTGCCAGCACAGCCGATTTCATCGTCTGGGTGGGCGAACACGGCGAGCACGCGCTTTGGCGTTTCCAGGGCTCGGGCGGGCATGGCCCGAGGGTGCGGGTTGAGTGGTGCGGCGATGGATTGCGGCAAGTACATACTAAATCCTCCTGTTCTGGGAATTGTGCTTGAGATCACCAAGCTCGAACCGAATCTCGAGCAACGTCTTTGAAACCATAGGTGCTTAGCTCCCCAGTGAGGGTGAGGTGCAGGTTTGTTCTTGGGTTTGCTGTGCCAGATTGAGCGCGTCACCCAATGCTTGTAATTGTTGAAACAGGGGTTCGCAGCCTGGACCGTAACTGAGAAAATTGCAGACCGAATTGAAGTAATTGGCGGCCTGAGCAAACGCGGCGGCGGCTCGAGCCGCC
>JANOWZ010000463.1:0-2797 GCA_031418155.1 Deinococcales bacterium | reverse complement strand
GTAGAAGTTGCAGGTTTGGCAGTGGAATTTCTGGCGTCCGTCTATGGTGTGGCCGTTTTTGCGGAGGTG
Source organism: Deinococcales bacterium (assembly GCA_031418155.1). Taxonomy (GTDB): domain Bacteria; phylum Deinococcota; class Deinococci; order Deinococcales; family JAAFIG01; genus JANOWZ01. Next base: position 2,728 of record JANOWZ010000463.1, on the reverse strand, counting down.
GATGCTTTGGCAGCGTCGGCAGGTAAGGGCGATCATGGGCTCAGCATATCAGTCTAAAACTGGACACTACCCAAAATGGCACCTTCTTGATCCAGAACCTGCACCTGACGGGCATGGATCGCTGGCGGGCCGTTCGCGCTGCGGAATGTCCACCCACCATGCCGCGCCCGCTTGGATCATGGGGCAACCATCACTGATGATCGCTTTCGGTGGTAGGACAGCGATAACGTCTCTGACGGCCGTTTCTGCTCGAGTATCATTTGTCAAGCCCGTCAGGTGCTGCTGTATGGCCAAGAAGTTGCACTTGATGCACGTGTAGCACAGCGATCCCGCCCGTCAGGTGCGTCTTGGGATCAAGAAGCGATCCCGCCCGTCAGGTGCGTCTTGGGATCAAGAAATGTGGGCATGTGGTGCGTATGCTGGGTTGGGGGTGGTTTGGGTCATCGTAAACGCAGGCTACCGCCTGCTTTTTTGGTTCAACACACTTTTAGCCCTGTCTCCGCACTGGCAACGGGGCCGCGAACATGTCGAAGACGTTTTCTTTCATCTCCGATGGCAGCATGTGCCGGTAGATGTCCATTGTGATGCTGATTCGAGCGTGGCCCAAGGTTTTCAGGTTTTGCCCGTAAACTGATTCATGCCCTCGGATCGCAAGCCTTTGCCAAGGCGAACATGGGGTGTTGTCCCCAAGCCATCGCGTTTCGAGTTGCGTCGAACGGCATTGCTCGAGGTGTTCAAGGTGCTCGGTGATGCGCGAATCGTGGCCTTGGTTGCGCCATCCGGTTTCGGCAAGACCACCGTGCTGGCGCAGTTGGCGCGTGAATCAGAGGCTCAAACCGTTTGGTGTGAGTTGCGTCCTGACGACTCGAGCGTGACGGAACTGGCGCGAGCCCTGCTGAACACCCTCGCCGTGACCACAACCTCAGAACTTTCCGATCAATCACTGCGAACCTTGTCCTCAACGCTCGAGACGATCTCTGGAAGCCTGTTGCTGATTCTCGAGGGCGCGGATCACCTGACCCCCGAGGTGGGCGAGTGGTTGCTCAACCTGACGGCCTCATTGCGCGAGGGTCAGCATCTGATCCTGACCGGTTACGAACTCGAGGGGTTGCCACTGGCGCGTCTTGTTGCCAAAGGTCGCGCCCAATTGTTGACGGCCAATGATTTGGCGTTCTCGCAGGAAGAAACGACAACGTACTTGGCCTCTCGAGGTTTCGAGGCTGATCCGATCACGGCTTTTGAAACGCTCGAGGGTTGGCCGCTGGGAATATCGTTGATGGCGGGCGGGGCCAGTCCGGGTTTGTCACCAACCGATTTGATCGCGGACACGCTGGCCCGTTTGCCCGAACCACTGCGTTCACTCCTGCCCACCGCTGCGGTCTGCGAAACCTGGAACGAGGCGAGCGCCACGCAACTCGGCTGCAACTTGCCCGGTGGTTGGCTGGCGCAGGTGCGACGTGCCGGACTGCCAATCACTCCGCTCGGACGGCACACGTACAAACCCGCCAAAGTCCTGATCGCGGCGCTCGAGGCCGAATTGCGTCGCAACCCGTTGCGCCATGCGGTGCTGCACTTGGCGGCGGGCGAGGAGGCCGAACGACACGGACGGCCTCAAAAAGCCATCGAGCACTACCTGCTCGCGCACCGTGAAGACCTGGTGCTGAAACTGTTGCAACCGTTGGCCCCGAAACTGTTTGAACGGGCCGAGTTTCAAACACTGGTTCAACTCTTGGATGCCCTGCCGATCAGTTTGCCCGCCGATTTGACCGAGCTTTTGGGTGGCGCGTTGATCGAAATTGGCGAGCACGCTCGAGGTGAGGTGATTTTGCGGCGGTTGCGCAGCAAAGGACAGTTGAGCCGCGAAGGGTTGTGGATGATGGGCAAGTTGGCGTTGCGTGAAGGGCAATTTCAACGCCTAATCGAGATTGCTGATGAGGGCTTGGCGGGTATTGCTCGGGACCAGATCGAGGCGGCCCGGTTTCTGTACCTTTGCGGTTATGCGGCCATCAATTTTGGAAAGGATCAAGAGGTCATCCAACTGGGTTTTGAAATTCTTCATTTGGCCCAAAAACACGATGATCTGCAATTCATTGGGCAGGCCATGAACCTGATCCAACTCGGGTATTTGGAATCGGGAAATTGGATCGAGGGGGAGGCTTGGTGCAAACGCGGTATCGAATTTTTTGATGCCCTGGGAAGCCAGATGTGGACCCTGGATTTTCACAACGACCTGGCCTACATGAAGATGTTTCGTGACCAAACCGCCGAGGCGATCGCCATTTTGGAACCCCTGCTGAACAATCCCGAGTACGTGACCAACGAAATCTATGCCACACTGATCGAAACCCTGGCCGATGGTTTGCTCTGGGATGGCGAGTACGCCAAGGCCGCCGAGCAGTACCAAAAAGCCGCCGAGAAATCCAAACAGGTGCGTCAATTTCCCGAATGGCGTTACCGACTCAAACTGGTCGAAGCCCTCTGGCGCAATTCTCAACGCGCACAGGCGTTGACTGAACTGGCCAACGTCGTGCTGCGGACCCCGAAGCACCTGGTGACCATGCAGAAGTTGAATGGGCGCAGGTTGTTCGTCGAAGGATTGATCGCCTTTGAGCAAAATCAACTCGAGACCGCCACGAACAAATTACAGCAATCGCTCGAACAAATCCGCGATGACCAAACCCAGCCTCCGAGGGCACTGGCGTTTTTGGCTGAGATTGCACGACGTGAA
>JANOWZ010000462.1:0-1751 GCA_031418155.1 Deinococcales bacterium | reverse complement strand
CAACGCGATGGCCAACGAAATGGCACCCAGGCCGATGTCACCGATCACGAAGCCGAAAAACAATGGGAAGAAAATTGCCAACACCCAAGTTGGATCGAACGCGCCGTAAGCGGGTGGCGCGAAAATCGCCAACAGCAACTCGAAGGGTTTGAAAATCGGGTTGTTGTCAAGCTTGACCGGCACGTGTTCAGCGTGATGCGTTGGCGCACCCTCGAACTCGTAGACCAGACGGTCTTTCATTGGCAGCAAGAAAGTCTCGAGCTTGCTGCGGTTCAGGGTCGGAACCCAGCCGCGCAGTGCGAACCCGTACTGACCATTCACACCGGTCTCGAGCGCTTGGTATTGACCGATCTCGTCGCGCAACTCGAGGCGGGCGTGGGCGATGCTGCCCGCGTGTTCGGATTTGATGCGTGAAAGCTCGGCGTTGATTCGGGTCAGTTCACTTGGGGCGCTGCGGGCTTGAGCTTCCATCGCGCTTGCGGCCTCGCTGAACGGCATGGTCTCGAAACGACCTGGGAATCGCAATTCGCCAAGGCCCGAACGGGTCAAGGCGGTGCGCACGTTCGGCAGATCCTCGCGGCGCACGGCAAGCACACCGGTCGAAACCGCACCGGTCGTCTTGTACCCAACCGAGAACGCCAAGTTGCCCTCATTCAATGAACGCTCGAGTTTGCCGAGTTCTTCGGCATCCGCGAAGGTGAACGCCAACAAACTCACACGGTTGGAACGGTCAAGTGTTCCGGCCAAATCTGCGGCGGCCCGAGCACTCGCGCCGTACAAAGTGACCGTGTTCAATTCAGACTCGAGTTCGGCCTTCTGCTGCGCGAGTTTGTCGCTGCTGCCACCGATCTCGTCCAAGAAAGCTTCGCGGTTGTTGATCGCCCGCAAACGCAATGCGTCCGGGGCAACGTTGCCGCCACCGACGGCAGCCAACACCGACTCGCTGCGGGCCAACTGCCGCTCGAGCTTCGAGCGCGTTTCGGCATCGACACCGGTCAGTTGCGTGCGTGGCAAATCTGCGCCCTCAACCGGATCGATGTGCACGACCCCAGCCGCTTGCAGGACTTTGGCCACCTCGAGTTGATCCCGTTTGCGACCCAGGATCAGGACTTGCGTCATTTCAGCAATCGCCATAGGAGTCCTTAAGGGATCACTTTGGAAATGACGAGCTTGACCGCATCAGCGACCTTCGCCTGAGCCGCGCTCGAAGCCGCTTCAGCAGCCGCTCGCGCACCAGACAAACTCGTCTCGAGAATCGATTTTTCCTCAGCCTCACGCTTGACCCGGTACTCCGCCTCGAGCGCCTTCGCATCCGCATCGGCCTTGGCGAGGATCGCTTTGGCTTTGCCTTCAGCATCCGCAATCAAACTTGCGACCTGATCGCGTGCAGCCTGAACCTTGCCAGAAAGCACCTGCTCGCGTTTCGCCAAATCTTGCAACACACCGCCTGAAGACTCCATTCGCACCTTCCTTATTGCACGCCACCCGGTCTGGGCCACGCCCATCTGAACATACTGTGAAATTTGAGAGCATTCATGCCGATACCGAGGGGCTTGTTGTGGCTCCTCGAGAGTGCGTTCAACAACCCTCACACCCGAAATAAAACCCTAGATGCTAGCCCGAGAATCCTAACACGCGAGCCTCGAGCGGGAAAGCGCAAATACAGATTGCGCCACGATCAATGTCGCAGAAATCTCGAGGACAGTTGACCCGGAAGGCAGTCCCCGCAGTAGTGACAAGAAATTTAGCTC
>JANOWZ010000461.1:0-4616 GCA_031418155.1 Deinococcales bacterium | reverse complement strand
GCGCCCGCGCTGATCGCGCCGCCGTAAAGCTGTTCGAGGTTGCTGATCCGGCGTTGCAAGGCCCGCACGAGCACCGGGAAGTGCAGGGTTTCGGCCATCGCATCTCCGGCGCGAATGTGAACGAAGCTCTGCCACTCGAGGTTGATCGTGTCGCTGGGAAGCGCGGGCAGGTCGCTGGCGTTGAGGATGATCGGTTTCAGGTTGACGGTTGGGTGCTCACCGTTCGAGATCAGGGTGTATTCGTCGCTGTACGGGTGTTGGCTGTGTGCGTCGATCAGCGCGTACCGTCCTCGAGTGCGTCCGATGCCCGCCTCGCCCATGCTGCGGATCGTGGCAATCACGTAGGGCAGGTGTTGGGTGGCGCGTCCGATCAGGCTCAGCCCGTACTCGAGCGTTCTGTCTTTGAGGATGGTGCGTTCGTGCTCGAAGGCGGTGTGAAAAACGAGCGGCCTGGGTGGAGCCTCAAGCGAGGCGACCAACAGGCTCTCCGGGCGTGATGGTGCGTATAGCGCGGCGTAGGGACAGACGGCCCGCAACGGGCAGGCGTGACACGTCGTCAAGTCGGTGCGGGTGCAACTCAGGTCGTAGAGCGTGCGTCCGAATGCGCCCTCGAGTTTGCTACCTGCGAAGGCGGGCAGGTGAATGTCTTCTCGGGCCTCGAGCGTGATGCGCAAGCGTGTGACGGGCAGATCGAGCGGGATCATCTCTTGTTCTACCGTGTGCGGGTTCGCCCCCGCGCTTGCCAGTTTTGGAGGTGGCGCAACGTTCTGCGCGAGGGCGACAAGTTTGGGTGGTGCGTTCGTTGGACCATGTGTTTGTGGCATCAGCTTCCTCCATGACGTTTGATCAGTTCTCGAGCATCCGAGAGCCAGCGGTCTCTTAAAACCTGTGGTTCCAAGACCTCAATGTTCGCGCCCCAGCCACGAATCCAGGGGATCAATTCTCGAGGCATTCCCTCGCTGTCCGCACCGGTTTGAATCGTGAAGGTTTGGCTTCCATCGGCATTGATTTCTTTGTTGATCACGCCTGGAAAATGCCGTCCCTGGAGCCAGGGTAAGACACTGGTGGGAAACTTGACCCGAACGATAATTGGATTGGCATCTCCAATCACGCCCCAGGCGTTCGAGAGGAAGCGTTTTGGGTCGAAGTCCTCGGGGATCGTGTACGTGTCGTTCAAGGGTGTGACGCGCTTGATCAGGCGCATCGTGTACGTGCGCACCTCAGGGTTCCAGTTGCGGCGACGTCCGATGACGTAGAGTTCAAAATTGCTGCGGCTCGCCTCAACAAAATACGTTTCGAGTTCGACGATACGGTTCTCGCCACTGCCACCAGATTTCAGGTGCTCGAAACGCATCACGCGGCGTTGCAACCAGCAGTCGGCGATTTTCTCGAACTCGTCATTGTGGTTGCGTGTTTTGAGTTCAGTCTGGCCAGGCTCGAGCAGACTGGCGTGTCCGGCGATGCTGCGCAGGTCCTCGGGCATACTGATGGCGATTTTCTCGAGCGCGTGCCGGTAGCTTTTGGGTGGGTTCGGCGTGTGGTGGTAGAGCATTCGCAGGGCCACATGTGCGGCCAGCGCCTCGTTGGGTTGCAGTGGTTTGGGCGGACTGGCGGTTAACCGATAAACGGGTTGTTTGTGCTCGCTTTGTTCGATGCTGTGCCCTCGAGACCGCAGGTCGCCGATGTCGCGCAGAATCGCCCGGTGGTGTTTTGCGTCGGCTGGCAGGTCGAGTCGGCTGCACAACCCTTTGACGGTGCGAGGTTTGGCCTCCAACGCCTCGAGCACAGCCTGCATTCGGTCGGTTTTCTTCCAAGTGCTTCTGGTGTGCGCCATGTTGCTCCTGTTTTGCACGACAGTACGGTTTGGTGATCGCCACTATATCGCCACAAAACAAGCATTAACTTGTTACGCAAGTAATCTGCGCGTTGTCGACTCAATTCAGGATGCGGTCATCCGCCCGCAATTGCGCCGCTCGCTCAAGCGCCCAATCCGCGTACACACCGACCATGAACTGTGCGACCGGCTCGCCACGGCTGATGGCCGTATCAACGTCATACTGCCAATCAACCTGGTCGTCCAACGAATACGTGCCTCCAGATTCCTGAACGCTCGTGGGCCAACCGAGCGCGTCACGCAAGACCCGTACCGCTTTGGAGACCAGTTTGCGCTTGCTGGCCAGTTCATCCTTTTTGTCACCAAAGAGGGCCAGCACCAAGGCTTCGATGCCCATCGCATGTTCATGCTCGAGCAGCAACACCAACACTTGTGCTGCCTTGGACGTTGGCGAAAGGGCAACCCTGCGACCGTTGAGCTTGACGCGCAGCACACCCTCGGCCTGGACTTCGACTTGCAGGCCCTTGGGTCTGGGTAGATCGGCGGGCGTGGTTACACCCATGATGTTCAACAGTTGTTTTAACTCCATGAAAAAGGTCAACTCCTCGGCGACCCACAGGCGCTCGAGACGGAGGGGTTCGAACAAATCCAGGGCGCGGTTGGCATCGCCATTCACTCGCGCCATTTCAGCAAGTAAGATTTGTCGTCGGTCATGGTCCTCACCGGATAACGTTCCAACCCGATCCAATGCCTCGAGCGTGCCACGCCCGTCACGGTTGACCCAACGGGCCACGGCCAAATCCACAAACGCCCAGTTCGTGCCATCCTGATTGACCTGAAATTGGGTGGAGCGTTGCAACGGCTCGAGTGCCGCACTGACCTGACCAGCAAGCCGCAGGGTGTGGCCCAAACCCCGCCAGGCTTGTTGCTGATCGTCGGGTTCGCTGGCAAGACTGCTGGCGCGTCTGTAGGCGTGTTCGGCGCGTTGAAATTCCCCAGCGATCCGCCAGACCAAACCGTACCCGCACCATGCTCGGGCCTCAAACATCTTCGCGTCCGGGTTGCGGGCGATGGCCCTCAGGTTGGCGAAATGCCGTTCGGCCTGCTCAAGCAACAATTCTCGGGCGCACGACAAGCCAAGGTTGAACGTCAATGAGGCGCGGTAGTACGCGTCGCCATCAAACAGTGGCAACGCCTGCGCCCAACGGTCACGGGCTGGTCCGTGCTCCGCCGCCAACTCCAAGGCTTTGCCCCACTCGAGCAGGCAAATTCCCAAAGCACGACCTCCAAGCTGTTCGCTGGCCTGCGCGAACGCCTGATCCCAACCCGGCTGCCCAAGCACGTGCAAGCAATTGGCCCTGACCCGCCAAGCCAGACCCGCACCTTCGGCCCTGCCATCGCTGAGGCCGCTGCTGACCTCGAGCGCCCTCACCGGCTGACCACAATTAAGCAGGGCCAAACTGTACAAGGCCGCGAGTGCCGCATCGTCGCGCATCACTCCATCCTCCACGTACCAAAGCTCAATCCACTCGAGCGCCGTTTTGAACCGCCTGCATCGTAACAACACATCCGCAAACGACACACGGCCATCCTCAAAGTCGAACCAATCCTTCGGGTACGCTTCGAGCAGCCCAAACAGCGACTCGAACGCCGAGATCCTACGACCCTGTCCCAACGCGACGCGCACAGTTCGGACCACAATCAACCAAGCTTGCTGCTCGAGCAAGACTTGGGTTTGCACCAGCAATTCCTTCCACAGGCCCGACCTTGTGATTTCAGACCTTGATTGACCCAATTCCGATTGCGGCATGACCAAAGAATAAGCTCCCAAGAAACTTGGGAGCCCTCGAAACGATCCGAATTCAGCCGGAACCGCCACCACCCGCTGGATTGTCACCGGCGATGATCAGGGAAGACTGAAAATTCTGGGAACCGACGTTGAGGCTGCTAAAAAGCAATACCGTCAACGCCAGCGCGGAAAGGAACGTGCGCCAGTGCTTCATGTTGTGCCTGCTTTCAGAACAAGTAACGGGTGTCGTTTATGCCCGATGTCCTCTTGTGAGGGTGTCCTCCTTCAAGGACAAGCATCCTGGGCGTGCGCGACAAATCGTGACGTGCTGGTAGGCAGCATTATTGGCGGACACTGATCATCCAATTGAGTCAAAACCCGAGTTCGACAAATCCCTTGCTGAAAAACGCAAAGGCATCACCTGGTGCAATTGTTTTGGCGTTCAGCAAGACCCCAACGATCCCATTGGTTCGCACTCAACCAGCGCCTGTCACCGTAGGCGTAAAACAATTGCAAGCACTGATCGAGCCCACGATTGAGCGTGCTCTATGGCAGGCACAGGTACTACTTCAAATGTGGGGCTTGCAATCAGAACATTGCGATCCCGATGAAATGCACCTGTAGCGAGAAGGCCAGGGTGCGCAAAAAGCGCAAGAAATTCTTCCTCGAATGCCGCGCGGGCGGGCGCAGCGTATTGTTTTCATAAGCCTAACCGCGACGGCCTGAATTCGGGTTCAATCCAAAAAATCGCGCAGGCCACGGCTGCGGCTCTCGTAGTACTTGAGTTTGCGCAGCGCCTTCCCCTCGATCTGCCTGATCCGTTCTCGAGTCACCGCAAAATACTGACCGACCTCCTCGAGTGTGTGCTCACGCCCATCCATCAAACCTTTGCGCAAACGCAAGACCATCGCCTCGCGGTCGGAGAGTTTGGCCAAGGCCGTCTCGAGCCTTTCACTGAGCATAGTTTTGGCGGCAACGTCAATTGGTGAATTC
>JANOWZ010000460.1:0-4782 GCA_031418155.1 Deinococcales bacterium | reverse complement strand
TCGGGGGACAATTACTACATCGATTCAGGTGTCTCCATCCAATTCTGAAACCCGTTTTTGCATTCGACATTCTGAACGGCAGCGCCGCCCAATTCGCCAATATGCGGCTGAACCGTGCCGCCCTTGGTGATCTAAACGCTTTCAGATTGCGGGGCACCAAATGAACTCACCCGCAGACATCTACCCGCCGAACAACAATGGGCCGTACCAGAACCCGCCGTACTTCTCTATCGGTGGAGTCAACAACGTGATTTGTGTGTCCTGATCGTTGAGGGCATGACCGTGTGCTCGAGCATTGCATCTCGAGCGTTCAGCAGGAGGCTCGTATGAAACACATCCGTTCAGGCATCGCATTGATGGCCGTTTTTGGTCTGGCCCTGGCCGCCAATGCGGGGTACAGCATCGTGGTCAATGGGCAAGTCTCGAGCGAGCAGGCCATCGTGGTCAACGGCAAAACCTACGTGCCGCTCGCGGTCCTCAAATCATTTGGTGTCACCTCGAGCCTCAAAGGAAGCACGCTGACGCTCTCCAACTCGAGCACGGTCCAGCCTGCGCAGAACGTCGCGGCGGGCGGCGCGAACCAGCGCCCCTCACTCGAGGGTTGTCTGGGCGAGCAACTCTTCAATGGGGTCTGGCGCATTCGGACCAGCAAACTCGAGCGCATCAGCAAGGACGGCGCTACGTCCGGATGGGGTTTGATGCTCGAGTTGCGCAATGGTTCCAAGGCCACCATCGGTGCGACCGACGCGGGCATTGACGGCACCGGGCAGGGCATTCAACTGGCCTTCGATGACGCGACCACGTTGAAGGTGGACCCTTACGACGTGCAGAAATTGACTTACGCCAGCTTGCCGCAGGGTGGCGCGGTAATCCATCAACTCAAGTTTTACTACCCGTCAGACACTGCGCCGGATGCGATCAAAACGCCTGTCAAATTCTTGCTCGAGGTCAGCGCCAGGGGGATCGGTTTCACGCCATCGCAGCAGGGTGTGGCTTTCAGCGTGGCGAACCCGAGTTTTCGCGTGCGGTTGGACTGCCAACGCTAACGACACAAACTTGGTCCGTTTCAAGAAAGGAAAAACCCATGCGATCAATTCAACCCTCACCATTGCAGGTGCTCGTCCTCGCGCTCGCGGTTTTGGCGGCGGTGGCCTGCACGCAGGCCGCAGGCGGCACATCGCCCAACCCGAGCCCGCTGCCCAGCAGTGGCCTCGCCTTTTGCCTGGCTCCCGGCAACCGCACCCTCAAGGTCTACCTGGCGGGCGAAAGCATCGAGGAACGCAACCGCTTTGTTCAGCAGCCCTTGAACTGCAACGGCAGCCTCAACCAGCGCGGGGGTGGTGAGGCCAGCAACGACAACGAAGAGTACGGTTGGATGGTGCCACTGGCCCAGCGCCTCAACCTGCGCGACCCCAGCCTGAGCATTGAATTTGTCGGTTCGTCGGATTGGTCGGATGCCAACGATGGGCCTTACAGCGGAACCGTGCCCGCCGTGGCGGGCCGCACCTCGGCGATTTCGGGCCTCGACATCCCCACTTGGCTGGATGTGGGCAACCCCGACCGTGGGTTGCCCGGACGTCGGGCCGAACTGACGGGCAAGACCCACTGCTATCAGGTGGCGTTCGCAACGAGGGGTGGCAACGATCTGAATGCTGAGGTCGCCAGCGAGGATTACAAACGCAACCTCAAGCTGCTGGTGAAACTCTTGTTGGCAGGCTCGAGTTGCCTGACCGACCCCATCGTGTACGTCACCACCCACCTGCCCGACCGCTTTGAGATCGAGGGGATGGAGCGGGTGTTTCTCAACTTGGCTGTACAGGCCGTGAACGAACTGAAAGCCGACACCTCCCTGAGCGCACAGTCCAGGAGCCGCATTCATCTGGTGGACGTGTACACCGCCTTTAAGACCAACCGTGCCACCACCGCTTTCCCCAAGCCCGGTTGGTTTGCAGATGGCGTTTTTGACCTGGAAACCATTGGTCGGTTGGGCGATGCCGCTCACCCGCGAAGGCTTGGCTCGATCTACGTCGGGGAGGTCACGGCGGATGCGATGGATTTGAATGAGTTGCGCTCGGTCGCACCGTGATCCGCACCGGGAAAGGAAGGTCGTATCAATCCGAGTTTCACCGTGGTACGTGATGCTGTGCGTCCCCGTCGTCTCGGGCGTGGTCGTGGCCTTCAGTGTGGCGAATCCCAGTTTCCGCGTTTGGCTCGATTGCCAGCGCTAACGGCACGAACCGAATTCGTCCCTCAGGCCAAGCGACACGCTGCCACCTTGGACGTGGCGGCATGGAAAGGAAAACCCATGCGATCAATCCAACCTTCACCCTGGCAGGTGCTCGCCTTCGCGCTCGTGGTTTCGGCTGCGGTGGCCTGCACGCAGGCCGCAGGCGGCACACCGCCCAACTCGAGCCCGCCGGTCACGGATGTGGTCGCCACACCCGTGACCGGTTCATTCCCGATCCTGTTCGTGACGCAGGTGCCGATCGCCACCGACTTTGCCGTTGTCGTCTCCACCTTCGGCAACCAAGGGGCCAGCGTGCAGAACGCCCCACGCGGCGGCGACCTGTGGATTCGCCACGCCGACGGCAGCCTGAAAAACCTGACCAAGACCGCCGGGTTCGGCACCGAGGGCGAGCAGGGCGCGAACGCCATCGCCGTGCGCGACCCCAGTGTCCATTGGGGCGCGAACAAAGCGGTGTTCAGCATGGTCGTCGGTGCGCCCGCCGCGCAGTACGAGGTGAAAACATACCAGTGGCAATTGTACGAGGTCACAGGTTTGGGCAAGAACGACACAGCAAAAATCACAAAGCTGGCAAAACAACCCGCGTACAACAACACCACGCCGATCTACGGCACGGACGACCACATCATCTTCACCAGCGACCGGCCTCGAGATGGCTCGGCGCATCTGTACCCGCAGCACGACGAGTACGAGTCCAGCCCGACGAACACGGGCCTGTGGAGCCTCGAGCCAAACAGCGGCGATCTGAAACTCTTGAACCACGCGCCGAGCGGGGATTTCACACCGATCCTCGACAGTTACGGCCGGGTCGTGTTCACCCAGTGGGATCACCTCAAACGCGACCAGCAGGCCGATGCCGACAAGTACGCGGGCGGCCAGAGCGGGACATTCAACTTCTCGAACGAAGCGGCGGACGCGCAACGCCTGAGTTCTCGGGCCGAAGTGTTCCCCGAAGCCCGCGTGGACCAGGAACTCGCAGGCTCGAACCTCAAGGCGCACGATTTCAACCAGTTCTTTCCCTGGACGATCCTCGAGGACGGCTCCGAGGGCGAGACCCTGAACCACGCCGGAAGGCACGAACTTCTCAGCGGCGACGCACAGGGCCTGCTCGAGCCGAGCCTGACCGACGACCCGGCGCTCGAAACCCTCGACCAGCCCAGAAACATGGGCTACCTGACCAACTTCTTTCAGATCAGGGAGGACCCGCTGCATCCCGGCACGTACTTCGGCACGAACGCCAACGAGTTCTTCACGCACGCCAGCGGCCAGATCGTCAGCCTGAACGCCCCACCGAACCTGTCCGCCAACCGGATGCGCACCCTCGCCGTGACCGACCCGGCGACCGCCAACGCCACGCCGGAGGGCAGCGCCTCAGACCCGAACCACTCCGGGCAGTACCGCGACCCGCTGCCGCTCTCGGATGGCAGCCTGATCGCGGCGCACACCGCAGAAACCCGGTCGGACATGGCGGGCGACTCGTTCACCAACTCAAGGTACGCCTACCGGCTGAAGACCCTCAAAAAGAACGCGAGCGGCATCCGGGTGGCCGACCAACCGCTCACAACCGGAATCAAGAAGAGCGTCAGTTTCTGGGACCCGGACGTGAGGATCACCTACTCGGGCAACCTCTGGGAGCTGCAGCCGGTTGAGGTCAAAGCTCGAGTTCGTCCAACACGCTTGACGGTGAACCTGCCAGCGGTCGAGCAACAGGTCTTCCAGCAAGCCGGAGTCAGCGAGGCTGCACTGCGCGAGTACCTCAAGCAAAACAACCTTGCACTTGCCGTGATGCGCAACGTCACCACCCGCGATGTTGCCGAGAAACAACAGCCCTTCAATCTTCGCGTGCCTGGCGGAACGCAGACACTTGCCTCGGGTTTCAAATCCGGTGACAAGGTCTACGACGTGAGCCATCTGCAATTCATGCAGGCCGACCAGATTCGCGGCATGGGCGGCACCGCTGATCCCAGCCCTGGACGGCGCGTGCTGGCCCAACCCATGCACGACACCAAGGCCATCTCGAGCAACCCGAGCAGCACCGGTCCAACAGGCAGTGTGACCGTCTCAAATGATGGTTCGGTCGCCGCGTTTGTTCCGGCACGTCGCGCCATGTCATGGCAACTCACCGATGCTGCTGGAACGCCCGTGGTGCGCGAGCGCTACTGGATCACATTTCAACCCGGTGAGGTGCGCGTCTGCACCTCCTGTCACGGCCTGAACGAGAAAGATCAAGCGGGCCAGCCCACCCCGACCAACCCGCCGCAAGCACTACTGACATTGCTCAAACGTTGGAAAGGACTGCCGAAGTAAGTCTGTCTCAATTCAATGCAGCACGCGAACAGGATGAACAAAAAAACTTTGCAAACCATGTTCCTAACGTTGATTGCAAGCTGGCGTTCGAGGGTCCCAGAACACCAACACCACACCAAATCATAGAAACCATCAAGCCAAAACGACACCAAGACCCCTGAAACACAGGGCCACCAATCCAGAAACCTCGAGCCTATCCGTGAAGTGTTCACCCTTGCCTGAGGGCTCGA
>JANOWZ010000459.1:0-4162 GCA_031418155.1 Deinococcales bacterium | reverse complement strand
CCACTCGAGGTCAGGCGACGGCGTGAACCGTCGGGCAGCACGGCGGTCAGGATCAGTTCGCTGTTGCCGTCCGCGTCGTAATTCGAGATCGTGAATTTCTTGCCCAGCGCTCTCTTGCCGACGGGAATAAAGCCGACGAGTTGATCCTGATTGCAGGCTCCTCGTGCGGTTACACCAAAGCGTGATGCCTCGACGCGCATTCCATTTGTGGCCCGCAGCGCGAAGGCGTTCTTACCCAAACCGAAGGTCTGGATGTTCAGCGGATACACCCCAGGCTCGAGCGTCCCGACGAACAGCTTGGCCCAACTGTGCTGGTTGCCGAGGCTGTACCGCCGGTCGCTCAGGACGCCCGCCTGGGCCCCAACCATCGATAGGGCTTGGCGACCCAGCAAGGTTTTGCGCAGGCTCGAGGTGGGCTTTAAGGCTTCCTTGAGCGTGAACTTGGTGACGACGCTCGCGCCTTTGGCGTAGACCTCATCGCCGTAGTACGCGATGCGGTTGCGCTTGTTGGCGTAATCGTTGAGGTTGATCTCGGGGCTGTAGACCTCAAGGCTGGTTTCGCGTCCAGCAGCGGCCTGAGGCACGACCAGCCGGTAATCTTCCGGCCCGATCTTCCAACCGACCTCTTTGCCGACGCTGGCCAGTGGCAATGCTATGCCGCCGCCACCGGCTGGACCGCCCGTGGTTGCACCGGCACACAAGTCAATCGGAATGGTTTGCCCAGGGGTGCCCGCAGGCGGCGTACCCGTGCCGCCGCCCTGCAATTGACCACCGGGTTCGTTTCCGCCACCGGCACGGAAGGCGGCGACCGGTGCGGCCAGCAGCAATCCCGCCAGGACCAGGCTCGAGATCGGGCTTGTCGTGATACGCGCCGTGAGATGGCGCAGCAGCGGAGAATTCATCGCGTCACCTCTTCATAGTTGATGTCTGGGTCTGTCACCGCAAACTCGGGCGGCAGCGGGGATTGAATGGCATAGGTGATTGTGTACTTGCCCGCCTCGAGCACGCCCGGAACGCTGATGGTTTTGCCGTCATCGCTGGCATTGACCGCTGCACCGGAAGCCGAGGTGAAGCTGAACGCTGGCCGTGCTGCGGTTCCCGGCAGCGGATCGGTGATCGTCAGGTTTTCGACCGCGTTGGCAAGCGTGATCTGAAGCTTGACCAAATACCCGTTGGCGGTCTGCTCGAGCGTCTTGACCAGCATCACATCGCCACGGGTGACGGTGGTGGCGCGGGCCTTGACGATGCTGCCACCCAATGGCACGAGCGGGAAGTCTTCGTGATACACGCCGTTGTCGTTGATGCTGACCGTGCGCGTACCGCGTTGACCTTGGTCTCGAGGGACGGCCTTTGGCGTGAATGGAGCGGTCAGCGGATCGAGGCGAATCGAGCACCATCCCTGACCGACGTTCGGGATACTGTACCGGCCCTTGTTGTCTGTGACCGCGTAACTTCCATCTGAGAGGTAGACGCGAGCGCCCGACAGTGGCTGATCGATGCCATCCTCGAAGCTGTTGTTGTCGTTGGTGTCGAAGTACACCCGTCCGACCACCAGGGCTTCGCTTGAGAATGGTCCGGGTGCAAGCTTGACCGCAGCGACCGCTCGAGGGGCCTTGATGGTTGCATTGGCGCTTCCACTCGTGCCGCTTGCTTCGGCGGTGTTCTCGACCACACTGCCTTTGAAGGCGGCGGTCAGAACTGTGTTGAAGTCAATCGTCACAACGTTGCCTTTGGCCAGGCTGGCGATGGTCCACTTCAGCAATTGCCGTCCGGGCAGACTGGTCGTATCAACCTCGGGCTCTTGGGCGACATTGTTGACCCGGCTCGAGTTCTTGACGTAAATCAAACCAATCGGCAACGGATCGGAAACAGTGATCGCTGTGACCGTGTCCGTGTAATTGTTAGTCAGGGTCAACTTCCACGGGATGACATCACCGTAATTGACGATGCTTGAGGTCGTGGATTTGATCAACTCGAGGTTTGGCGCAACTGGACCTGGGGCCGGTTTCGGGAAGGTGACTGGGGTCGGGCTGGTCGGTGATGGGTTGGCTGGATTGGGCAAATTGCTCAGGTCTGGATCACCTGGGATCGGCAAATCCACCGCATTGCTCGAGGTGTCGGTGGCGATGCTTGAGGCAGGTGGAACCGGCACTTCAGGGTTGAGGCCCGTGTACGAGTGACCAGGATTTGGACCTGTGGGCGTTGATGAGGCGAACACCGTGTTGTTCTGCGCAGCACTCGGAATGCTGGCGACATCGGCGAACTGTACTCGAGCCGTGAAGGTGATCGTGCAACTGGCACCAACCGCGAGCGTCTTGGTCCCGTCGAGCAGTTTGGGATCGTCTTTGCCGTTAAATCCAGGATTGACCTCGCAGATACCGCTCTCTTTCTTGGCTGCGGTTGCAATCGAGATGGTCGGATTTCCCGCCTTGAAGGTGTTTGGCAGGTACTCCGTGACCTGCACGTTCGGCAGGTCAACCGGACCGGTATTGCCAACTTTGATCTTGTATGGCACCAGGAACGAGGTGTTGCTCGAGCCGTCTTTGATCGCACCGGTCGTGCTCTTGACCACATCGATGCGTGGCCCAGCGGCGGCGGTCGTGCACTTTTTCAGGCTCAGTTGCGTCAAACCCAGGTCGTCGCCGTCATTGCCGGGGGCACTGTTACGCAACTGTAACTTGATCTTGCCCGCCGCATCCGCTTTCACAACCACGCAACGTCGTTCCCAGCCGAATTTATTGGCGGCATCCTTGGTGACTTGCTTGAGCACCTTACTTGGAGGTGTCACTTCTGTGCCATTGGAATTGACAGAAATTTCTGGATCAGCGTAGGCGCTGACCTCAACCGCCCCACCATTGACAAATTTTCCGATCACATTGCTCACGTAATAGGAGAACTCATAATCTGCCCCAGCCTCGAGACCAGTAACTTCCTGCTCCCAAATCGTGTAAATGCGCTCTGCTGGTACATTAAACGGTAACGGCAGTGGCAATGGATCATTGCTGCCGAGTGGGGGTGGATAAGGACGGTACGCTTCCGCTGGAATTCCGGGATTACGGCCCACAGAGACCAACCAAGCATCAACCTGTTTTTGTCCAAGGACATTTCCATCAGAATACATCCAGAAATCCGTTGCGGTCACACCATATGCGGGATCGCCCGGAAACGTTTGCTGGCTGCCATCGAACGATTGACCAAATGCTGAATCCTCGAATGCCTTATTGAAAATTGAGAATGCATTGACACTGCCCGTCTGCCCAGGATACGCGGCCAAACCGACATAGCGCATCTGTGCAGCAAAATCACCGAAGGTGGTCGGAGCGGCCGTGCTCGAGGTTGGTACGGGTGTACCCAGCGGTTGACCGATCAATCCCGCAGCGATTGGGCTCGAGAAGTCCGGGTTTTTCACCAGGTTTGGTCCGGCGAAACTGGTTGGCGTGCAGCCCGCCGCCAGGGTCGAATTCAACGACGACAGGCCAACCGTGACGGCGACCAGCATCGCCGCTCGAACACCTGGTCTCATACGGGATGTAATTGGCGATTTCATGCGTCTCCTCTGCTGTGCCGTGAACCGGTGTGTAACCGATTGCGGGCATTGATGAAGTGCGGTTGGTGAGGGTTTGGCATTTGGCACCATCCTTTTAAATACGGGCCTTTTGAACCGGAAACCGGACAGAAATGTGTTGAGATCTTCAACGTTCTGTATACCACTTCAGCGTTTATCGACCTATAAAGTATTGCGCACCAAGCTTAAGAATGGCTTGATGTGGTGCACACAGCGCCATGAATCGAACCCAGCATAACGAAAGCGTTGCGCAGGACGCAAGCATTTCGTGTTATGCGCCATGTCCAAAACCATGAGCACCTCGAAGATTGCGGTTGTACATCACATCAAAACCGAATCAAACCCTCAAGATTGTGGGGCCAGGCTAGTGGATCGTCACACGGTATTTGTAGGCTCTCGAGTCTCAAGAACCCGCATCGATCACCATATCCTGACCCATTTTTTTCGTGTGACGATCCACTAGTGGGTCACTTGACGTGGATATAGGCAATCGAGTTTGAGATACTTGGAGTGTTTTGCGCGTCCTGCTCGAAAAATTGTGTTCTCATCAAACTGAGGTCCGAAACACCGCAAGCACGTCAAGTGACCCACTAGTGC